>NZ_LELF01000065.1:0-257903 GCF_001029205.1 Paenibacillus sp. VT-400
GATGTCAAGACCTGGTAAGGTTCTTCGCGTTGCTTCGAATTAAACCACATACTCCACTGCTTGTGCGGGTCCCCGTCAATTCCTTTGAGTTTCAGTCTTGCGACCGTACTCCCCAGGCGGAGTGCTTAATGTGTTAACTTCGGCACCAAGGGTATCGAAACCCCTAACACCTAGCACTCATCGTTTACGGCGTGGACTACCAGGGTATCTAATCCTGTTTGCTCCCCACGCTTTCGCGCCTCAGCGTCAGTTACAGCCCAGAGAGTCGCCTTCGCCACTGGTGTTCCTCCACATATCTACGCATTTCACCGCTACACGTGGAATTCCACTCTCCTCTTCTGCACTCAAGTCACCCAGTTTCCAGTGCGATCCGGGGTTGAGCCCCGGGATTAAACACCAGACTTAAATGACCGCCTGCGCGCGCTTTACGCCCAATAATTCCGGACAACGCTTGCCCCCTACGTATTACCGCGGCTGCTGGCACGTAGTTAGCCGGGGCTTTCTTCTCAGGTACCGTCACCTTGAGAGCAGTTACTCTCCCAAGCGTTCTTCCCTGGCAACAGAGCTTTACGATCCGAAAACCTTCATCACTCACGCGGCATTGCTCCGTCAGGCTTTCGCCCATTGCGGAAGATTCCCTACTGCTGCCTCCCGTAGGAGTCTGGGCCGTGTCTCAGTCCCAGTGTGGCCGATCACCCTCTCAGGTCGGCTACGCATCGTCGCCTTGGTGAGCCGTTACCTCACCAACTAGCTAATGCGCCGCAGGCCCATCCCCAAGTGACAGATTGCTCCGTCTTTCCAGTCCTCTTCAGGCGAAGAAAACAATTATTCGGTATTAGCTACCGTTTCCGGTAGTTGTCCCAAACTTGAGGGCAGGTTGCCTACGTGTTACTCACCCGTCCGCCGCTAAGTATCAAGAAAGCAAGCTTCCTATCAACTCCGCTCGACTTGCATGTATTAGGCATGCCGCCAGCGTTCGTCCTGAGCCAGGATCAAACTCTCCAATAAAGTATTGAAAAGAGCGATAAGCTCATTTTGAATCTGACGAGATTAAAAATCTCATTTGTGCTCCAGCCGATTCAAGCCAAGGCTTGTCTCAAACTTTCGCGTTCATTCTGCAAGCAGAATGTTTACTCACTCGTTGTTCAGTTTTCAAAGATCAAACACGATTTGTTTTACTTTTTTTCGTCTCAACCAAGTTTCGGCGGCGACTTAAATAATGTAACACATTTCGTTTGTTTTCGTCAAGAACTTTTTTTAAGTTCTTTTTTGAAGCTTTAGTTCTTCACTTTTCCTCTGAAGAATTTATCGTTTGTTGACGATAATCTCGTTTGAGGAACGAAATATAATGTATCATATATCGTGAATGAGAGTCAACATCTTTTTATAAATTATTAAACAAACAAAAAAGGAAGGTTTCCCCTCCCTTATGTGATCAATATAATGTCAGGCCTCTGGAGAAGGTTATGCCTCAATCCAATACCGAATTTCCCGGCCCTCTCCTCCGATTGATGGCCATCCTGCCGATTCTTTTACAATAGAACGAAAGACCAGCTTACGTATTACCAAAGGCAGATCTTCTCGAACAAATCTTAACTGCGGATGATGAACAAGTTCATTCATGCTCCACGGCTCCTTGCGACTTCTTAACACACGCAGCAGCAGTTCTGAGCACTCACTCATTTTGGACATTACGGAAAACTCACAGGCAAGCAGGACAAGCTCTACTCGCTGCTCCAGCGTCTCCGAGCTTACGGTAAGCTCTTGATATAGTTTCCATAAAGCGCGATCCAGATTCTGTACATGTGTCCAGACGGCATGATCCGGGTATATCCCCTGTTCAATCAATACAATTCTTGCCCAGTTCCCCAGAGCCTCTAATACATTGTAGTAGGCGTCTACAACATGACCTTCCTGAATATGACGTTTGGCCTCCACATACATTCTCAAGAAACTGGTGAATTCATGAAGCAGCTTCTGCTCACGCAATTCTGCCCCAAAGGCAGACAGTTCTTCTCGCAAATCACTTAAGGCGCTGTCCGCTTCCCAGATAATTTCACCTTCAATCAGACACTGGGTGAGATTATTATGATTCCCGGTTACTACACTACTCTTTAATTCATGACGGCTCGCATAGATCATCTGATAACGAAGATCACCATATCTGTAATGTCCCACCGTCGACTTCAATTGATCATCATTATGAACAACAAGTACTAATAATTCGAAATCTTGAATTAGGGAGCCGTGGAATCGCTCTCCCGGGTGGGAAAAAGCGATAGCCCCAACTGCCCCTGTCTCTTCCGACTGTTCGGACAAAAAAGCAAGGTTCTTTAATTCCACGATTCCCTCCATACATTTCATGGCAGATAAGCGCCAAGTCAGTTATAATGTAATTCTACATCCAGACTGAAGTTTCCTTCTTTTCCAGGTCCAATACTACTCATACGATAGGAGCATTTTTCATGATTTTTAAATCAGCAAAAATTAATGCTTTTCGCACTTGGGGATTACTACTGACCATGCTAGGTATGGGCCTAATGATACTGGGAACAGCCGGGATTGTTTTCTGGGGACATGCAGGCAAGGTAATCGCAGCTGTAGGACTCGTCATCGGACTGATTGCCATGATGGCCAGTCTAGCCATTTATTTCTGGGCGGGTATGCTCTCCACCAGTGCAGTACAAGTCGACTGTCCGGAATGCGGGAAGTTAACCAAAATGCTTGGCAAAACGGATCGTTGTATGTTCTGTCATACCATCCTCACCCTGGACCCTAATAAAGCCAACATGACCAGTCAACAACTGAAAGCGCCTTCTACACATGCTCCCCCCACCGATGGTTAGCACAAAATGGTCTCCAACCGTTAAATGTCTTTTACCTTAGTTTCATTGAAGAACAAAAAAAAGGCCCGGTATGTTTACCGGACCTTTTTGGACTTGGCTTATAAGTGAGCCCTTATTGCTGTTATCAATAGCTAAAATATGAAGTTAAGTTATAAGTTCTACGACCAATAAAACGGTAGACTGCACGTATGATGGTACTCAAGGAGAAACTTTGAGCTTAGCGAAAATAAATTAAAGCAATCAGACACTCTGAGTTCGAGTAACTTATTTCTGGTAACCAGCCTGCTTTAATACCTCCCATGCAGAAGCATTAGCAAAACTCCGATTCCACGCAGCTACTCCGCCCAGCTTCAGCGAAGCAATCAAATCCACACGCGCCTGAAGGGACACGGCATCTTCGATCCATATTTTCTTGGTAGCTCCGTCTTCCTTATATTCCACATAGTTTTGTCCACTTGCCTGATCCAGTTCAGGTTTGAGTTTCTTCTCTTGGATCAGCTCCACAATGGCATTCATGCCCACCGCTTTGGAAGACACTTTAACCTCACCCTGATCATTCGTCTCTTCCGTCCATATCCGGGTATAGAGCGGAACCGCCATGATCAACTTGTTAGAAGGGACTTCATCCTCCTCAAGTATGCGTCTCATGGAAGCCTCGGTCCAAGGCAGAGATGCTACCGAACCTGCCTTAGGACTGGCTGCCCAATGTTCATCATAAGCCATCACAATAACATAGTCTGCAAAAGAACCTAATGCACGGCGATCCAGAAAGGCAGACCACATCTCACTGTTTGATTTCGGTGTTACATCGATTGATAACATCAATCCATGTATACGAGCCATCGCCTTGATCTCGCGCACAAACTGCGTAATATTCGGCCCGTCATCGGTATACACGTTCTCAAAGTCGATGTTGATACCATCCAGTTGATACGTCTGTGCATACTCCAACATCTGCTCGATAATATGCGTGCGTGTCTCGTAAGAAGCTACAGCTTCTTTTGTAACGTCCGGGTCAAAACTGTTATCCATGAGTCCCCATACTTCCATACCCGAACGGTGAGCCCAGTTCACATAAGCTTGGTTTCCCTTGCTTTTCACAGTGCCCTGTCCATCCGTAATATGAAACCATGTGGGGCTGACCACATTCACACCGGGCATTTTACCGATAGAACCCACATCAGGCTGACGATTGTACACGGCTTCCCAAACCAGATTTACCGGTTTATTCTGCCACTTCTTCTCTGCTGCAGTCAGCGTATACTTGGGCAAGTCCACCTTCTTTTTCTCAGTGAGGACAATATAATCATTATCTACATATCCGGCATATCCATTATCGAGTTGAACAAAACTCTGTTTATCACCCGTCTGCCATACACGTACCCGTGCATCCTTTTCCATGTCGGCAATGATTGGTGAGGATTCTCCCCCACGTTTATATAACGGCACCGTCTTGTCCGCTTTGGATGATAATGTATCAATCTCTGCATACTGAATCATGTCTCCTCCACGCATCAGCAGCACAGCACCTGTTACTGAATCTTCCTGTACGGTTATGCCATATACTTCTTTCAAAGGTTTGAGCGGAATATAGGCTTCTCCGTCCTTAACCTCAGGCTTAACTGTCATAGGATAATCTTTGTGATTAAGTTCTGCTTGTGTGCTTCCATCTTTCATATGAAGGACTCGCTGAGGAGACGCAATAATGATATCTCCCGATTCTGATTCATAACGTATGCCTGCATCAATCGCTTCTTGCAGCACATCTACAGGCAACTTGAGTTGATCTCCTGTACCCAGAGCGTCTCCATCCATCAGTTGGCCATCTACAAAAATAGGCTGGCTTCTTCCTACCCAGTCGGGGTCTTCATGGGTCTGGTTCAACCATACATTTGTTATAAGCCAGTAAGCCCCCCCGGCGATCAGACAAGCCCCGAGAAAACCAGGCCAAAATGAACGTCGCTTCTGACGTGTATATCTGCTTTTTCTACCCAAACGTCTACCTCCGTTAATTATGCTGATCATAAGGATGTGCGCATAAGTTGTTATAAAAATGAGCATTTTGCATAAATGCTAAAAAAAAACGTGTAGAATCCATACTGAATTCTGCACGTTAATATTGTAATTCAACTCTCTTAATCCCTGCAACTTTTGCAAACACCATATACTTCCAATCGGTGACCGTGTACTTCGAATCCTGTACTAGACTCCGCCTGAAGCTCTACACTTTTGAGTGAAGGATAGCTGAAGTCTTCAATCTTGCCGCATTGATCACAGATAACATGATAATGATCCGTCACATTGGCATCGAAGCGACTTGAATTATCTCCGTATGTCAATTCCCGGACCATGCCAGCTTCCAGAAACATCTTCAAATTATTATATACCGTTGCCACGCTCATACTGGGAAATTGGGGTTCAAGGGCTCGGTAAATTTCATCGGCTGTCGGATGCCCCATGGATTCCATCAGATAGTTCAATATGGCATGACGCTGGGGTGTAATACGGACACCGGTCGTTTTCAGATGCTCCAACGCATGTTGGACACGTGTTGCCATAAAACCCACCGCCTTACCTTTCATTCTCTGGTGAAGAGTAAGTTACTGTCTCCTCGCTCAGAGTTGATTCCCGGCCATTAAGAACGACAATCCATCTTTCATGCCGTGTAATCTTGCCAGTGTACATTTATTGTACGGCGATTACAAGTTTATTGTCAACGCGGCAGTCAAGGAACCTCTGTAGAATCCTACTGGGAATTTGGTCCGTCCTCGGTAGTCTGTTCCAGATTCTCAGCCGCCGTATCTTCAGAATCAGGTGTAACTGTTTCAGGCGTAGACACAGCCGGGTTGCTCTGAATGGTGAGATCACTGTTGCCTTCAATTTTCACCCTGTACTCGCCCTCACCGAGCTGGCCTTCTATGGTTTTATTCTGTACTTTGAACGGCAGATCCGTACTTAGATCTCCATAACTGCTGGAACCCGCAAGACTGTAGTCTCCACGATCAGGAAGTAATACGTTAATGGCTCCCACCGCACTGTACACATCCCAGTCCCCTCCAACTTTGGTAGATACGATGTTAATACTGCCATTAAGTGATTGGGCTTTGATTCCCAGATTGGCTCCATCCAGCGTAATATTGCCGTTGCGTGTCTCTGCGATGAATTCACCAACGGAGTCCGCAATACTGATACTTCCCACTTGTGTAGCAAGATCTACATCGCCGGAAATACCGCGAGCCTTCATATCTCCACGGTTACTGTCCAGATCGACATTACCAATGGCGTTGGCTACAATGACATCTCCGTTCAACGTTTTCCCGGAGATATCTCCAACAGCATTGGTAATCCGGATACGTCCGTTACCCGTTTCAGCCAGTATGGTACTAATGGCTTCCGGACGGTTTAATAATATGGCTCCATTGGAAGTTCGAATATCCAGATTAAAACGACGATCATCCGGGATCGTAATGGTAAGATTCATCCGTGGCTGCGTTTTTTCATTGTCTCCATACGTCTTGCCTGTAGCTTTGATATAAATCACTTTTGTACCATCGGCCTCTACAAAAGAGGCTGCTGCAACGGCCTTTGCCTGTACTTCCGTCGTCTGATCTACCCAGATCACCGTTCGTACTTCAATCTCATCCGTATCTCCGCGTTGTACCGAGATATCTCCGTTGACACCTTCGACCACAAGATCTGACGTATCCATGCGAACAGGTACACGAATCGTGCCCTTATCCTCCATATATCCTGCCGCTTGACTGTAGTCCATGGATGCAGCTCCAAGATTTAGACTCACTCTATTCCACAAATGCATGTAGTGATCCTGCTCGGTGACGATAAATACGGAAGCTGCCAAAATCAGTGAGGTTAGAATGCCTTTGGCATCGGGTCTGAAACGTACTTTGATTTGCTCATCAGGATTGCTCGGGTTATCCGATTGCACCTTGTTTCTTCTGCGTGTCCACAGGAACAGCACAATATATTCAACGCCTAAAACAACGAGCAAAAATGGCCACCAGTCCACCATTTCATATACGTAGTCCGTTCCCCACCGTTTATCCAAAATCAACAGCACACCGACCGCTATGATTAAGGCGGCAGCCGTATAGCGGCCAACCCGGACTTTACGGTTCATCACGTTCCCTCCTTGTGTCGTTTCCACTACATTTTTTTCTTGTTCAACATCACCCAGAACTCACGACCAAACAGAAGCAAACCGCCTACGATCATGAGAACCGCAAATGAATATCCGCCGTACATGGCGAGAAGCTCTTGAAACCAACGTGGTTTGCGGAAAAAAAGTACCATTAAAGATCCTCCCACAATCAGAAGTAATCCAAACGATATGCCTCTCTCCCAGACCATCATTGCATCTCGTGTAGAACGTTCATTGGTTATCGGCTTGTCCGAAGTTGCCTGGGTTACTGCTCTACGTCTGCGCATCATGACCCAATCTGCAGATTGCAACACATCATATACATTGTAAAAGTAAATAACCGGAATACACAAAGCCAGTAAGATGAGCAATGGCACATTAATCTGTATACCAATAGATGAGAAGTACAACACTGCTGACAGATCAAGCAAAACAAGCAGCATAAAGGTCAAACCCCTCATGTACAATCTCAGATAAATATGACCCAGACCAGGAATAATGGCACTCAGTAATCCCGCAATAAACTTGTGAGTCCGATTTCTGACCGGTTTGGTCTGAACTGTACGAGTATTTTGGTTCAATTGACGTCTCCGTTTCATAACATACTCCTTTCTTCTGATCTGACCTTCCGCTCTTCATGCATTTGGTTAGATAGTACCCTAAAGAGCAAGGAGAGTAACTGGAAGAAATATGGATATGACCAAAAACCCTCCGGCACTACTGGCCTGGGGAGGGTTGTAATTCATTATTCGATCGACACCTTGGTAACGTGTTCCCATTGTCTTAACTTGGATACCAAGCCTACCGTTTGGAAATCATGCGGTACCTGAACATGTAACACAATCTCAATTTTACGTTCAACCGACACCATCTCTGCATAAGCCAAGTCTTGTTCATTCACGGTAATTTTACGAATTTTGATCTTCTCCTGCTCCATACATGAAGACAGTTGTTCGAGAAAACCGGGTTCTGACAAGGTATGAAGTGTAACAACATGCAGTTTGTTCCCTCGTAGATACCTTAGCTCTAATTTGTTAAATACCCAGAGATTAAGCAATACCAGAACGGTGGATACGATAGAGGCAAAAAAGAATCCCGCACCTGCTGCGAGCCCAATGGCTGCAACAACCCAGATTGAAGCAGCTGTAGTCAGTCCGGTAATGGATTTTCCCGTGAAGAGAATTGTCCCTGCTCCCAGGAATCCGACACCAGTAATTACAGCAGTAGCCAGACGCGCTGGATCGATCCTTACATTTAATTCATTAGCAAAATCTTTAAAGCCATAAACAGACAACATCATAATCAGTGCAGAGCCAAGACATACCAAGATATGGGTACGCAAACCGGCAGCATGATTGGACCGTTCCCGCTCCAGGCCTACGAGCCCTCCAAGCAGCATAGCCAGCAATAATCGTAATAAAATGTGCCACTCATCAATGAACCAGGGATCGCCCAAAGTCGGTATTCCTCCTCAAGTTGTTAATATTATTAAAGTTTATTCTTGTGAAAAGTCGTTAATTCCACTCCAGGTGCAATCTGTGTGACTTCCACAGGCGTAAAACCAAATTTGGTGTACAGATTCACTGCGGGTTGATTCAGCGTTCCTGTGGAGACGATATAACGCGGAAGATCCGCATGATGTTCCAACACATACGTCATCAAAGATGCCGCAATTCCCTTGCGAAAGTGATCCGGGTGCACCATCATTCGTGTAATGGTCAGTGTATTCTCCTCTTCCTCCGCTACAGCGACAGCCCCGATAAGCTCTCCGTCATCATGGATACAACCATAAAAACTCTCTCCACAATCCCGAAGTGTCTCCATCGTATCCATCAAAGGAGGAATCTCCTGAAATCCGATGATTTCAGCTTCCAATCGATAAGCTACATGTTGTAGTCTCCATAACTGTCCCAACGTCTCCAGATCACTCAGTGACAATGGTTGAATGTTCATATCCGTTCCCCCGTCCGAAATACATTTGTATCTATCAATACCAAAAAGAGGCTGTCACAGGGACGAGCCTCTTTCTGTCCGGCCTCACCGGAAGGATTAGCGGTTCAGTACATCTGCAAGCAGTTGGTTGGCTAGAGCGGGATTCGCCTTGCCTTTACTTTCTTTCATAACCTGACCAACAAGGAAGCCAATGGCTTTTTGTTTACCAGCTTTATAGTCTTCCACGGATTGAGGGTTATTGGCTACAACCTGCTCAACGATGGCAAGAATGGCGCCTTCATCACTAATCTGCACAAGACCCTTCTCTTCAACGATCTGCTGTGGAAGCTTGCCGCTCTCCAGCATTTCCTTGAATACCGTTTTGGCGATTTTGCTGTTAATGGTGCCCTTCTCCAGCAGTCCGATCATCTCACCCAAACCTTGACCTGTCAGTGGAACCTGAGTCACCTCAAGATTGCTCGTATTCAGGTAACCCAGCAAGTCGCCCATGATCCAGTTGGATACGGACTTCGCATCCTGAGTGTATTTCAGACTATCTTCAAAAAGATCTGCCACAGCTTTGGAGGAGGTAATAACCTCTGCATCATAACTAGGCAATCCATAATCAGCCGTGTAACGCGCCTTGCGCTCGTCTGGAAGCTCAGGTATGGTAGCTCTGATCCGCTCTTTCCAGGCTTCGTCGATATGCAGCTTCACGAGATCAGGGTCTGGGAAATAACGGTAGTCATGCGCTTGTTCCTTGCCACGCATCGACAGTGTTTTCCCTTGAGCTTCGTCCCAGCGACGCGTCTCCTGAACCACTTCACCGCCATCATCCAGAATCTCAGCCTGACGATATTGTTCATATTCCAGACCACGCTGAACACCACGGAAGGAGTTCATGTTTTTCAGCTCGGCTCTCGTTCCCAGCTTCTCCTGTCCATGTGGACGCAAACTGATGTTGGCGTCACAACGAAGTGATCCTTCCTCCATCTTCACGTCCGACACATCACAGTACTGCATGATCGCACGCATTTTTTCAAGATACGCACGCGCCTCTTCCGGAGAAGAAATCTCAGGTTCGGATACAATCTCAACGAGTGGAGTACCGACACGGTTAAAGTCCACCAAAGAAGCGTATCCGCCATCAATATGTGTAAGCTTCCCTGCATCTTCTTCCAAGTGAAGACGCGTGATGCCGATTCGTTTCGTCTCACCATTCACTTCGATATCAATCCAGCCGTTCTCACCGATAGGTTGATCAAATTGCGAGATCTGATAGGCTTTTGGTGAGTCGGGGTAAAAGTAGTTTTTACGGTCAAACTTGCTGACATCAGCAATCGTACAATTCAGGGCCATCGCGGCCTTCATGGCGTAGTCTACCGCCTGACGATTCAATACAGGCAGTACACCCGGATGTCCGAGACAGACCGGGCAGGTATGCGTATTCGGCGGAGCTCCAAAAGCTGTGGAGCAGCCACAGAAAATTTTGGAGTTGGTATGCAACTCCACGTGGACTTCAAGTCCAACGACCGTTTCATATTTAGATGCGGACATTTCTATATTCCTCCGTTCCGGGCAGTCTACAGCTGCGGACGCTGCTTGTGGAATTCTGTATTTTGTTCAAACGCATGCGCTACACGCAATACGGTTGTTTCATCAAAGGCTTTACCGATAATCTGCAGGCCAACAGGCAATCCATCCGAGAATCCACATGGAATGCTAACAGCAGGTACACCAGCAAGGTTAACCGGAATAGTCAAAATATCGTTCAGATACATCGTAAGTGGATCATCCACCTGTGAACCCAGTTTGAACGCCGTAGTTGGCGCAGTTGGTCCGATAATCACATCATATTTGGCAAATACATTGTCGAAATCCTGTTTGATCAAAGTACGTACCTTCTGTGCTTTCAGATAATAGGCATCATAGTACCCCGAGCTGAGTGCATACGTTCCGAGCATGATACGTCGTTTCACTTCTGGACCAAAGCCTTGACTGCGGGACTGATGATACAGATCCAGCAAGTTGTCTGGATTGTCTGCACGCACGCCATAACGTACACCATCAAATCGAGCCAAGTTGGAAGAAGCCTCTGAAGATGCCAGCAGGTAATACGTAGCCACCGCATATTCGGTATGCGGAAGGGATACTTCTTCCCATGTTGCCCCGAGCCCTTCAAGAACTTTCAATGCAGACAAAACTGTCTCTTTCACTTGTGGATCTACGCCTTCACCAATGTATTCTTTCGGAACGGCAATGCGAAGCCCTTTAACATCACCTGTCAGTCCACTCAAATAATCCGGGATCTCTACTTTTGCAGATGTCGAATCTTTGGCGTCATAACCAGCAATGGCCTGCAATACATAAGCAGAATCTTCAACATTTTTCGTCAAAGGACCAATCTGATCCAGGGATGATGCAAATGCAACCAATCCAAAGCGGGAAACAAGTCCGTACGTCGGCTTCAATCCAACAACACCGCAATACGAAGCAGGCTGTCTGATGGAGCCACCTGTATCTGATCCAAGCGTGAAGTACGCTTCTCCCGCAGCCACAGCTGCTGCCGAACCACCGCTGGAACCTCCTGGAACACGATCAAGTGCCCATGGATTACGTACAGGGGAGAAACTTGAATTCTCATTGGAGCCGCCCATGGCGAATTCGTCCATGTTGAGTTTACCAATAGTTACGGTGTCCGCAGTTTTCAATTTCTCGACAACTGTCGCGTCATACACCGGGTCGAAATTACGAAGGAATTGGCTACCACACGTCGTGCGCAGTCCGTTCGTAACGATGTTATCCTTAATACCTACAGGCAGACCAAAAAGCAAACCTTTCTCCTCGCCGCTAACCAGACGGTCATCCAGTTGACGTGCACGAGCGCGTGCTTGTTCTTCATCCAGTGCCAAATATGCCTTAACTTTATCGTCATGCGCGCCAATGTTCTGATACGCCTGATCCACCAAATCGCTGACCGACAGCTCTTTGGCATGCAGCTTGTTATGTAACTCAGGCAACGATTGTTCAAATAAACTCACAGTTTTTGTCCTCCTTCCGGTTATCTGTTATTCCATTACTGCAGGCACTTTAAACTGCCCGTCTTCTTCTTCCGGTGCATTGCTCATCACCTGTTCAATCGACAGGCTTTCTTTGGTCTCATCTTCACGCATAACATTGCTTACGTGCAGAACGTGGGTGGTGGGCTCGATGTCTTCTGTATCCAGCTCATTCAGCTTTTCTGCATATTTTAAAATCGCGTTCAGCTGACCTGTCAGGGTCTGTTCTTCTTCAGCAGTCAAGTTGAGCCGGGCCAGCTTGGCCACATGCTGAACGTCATTATTCGAAATACTCATTAGCGGATGCCTCCTTCATTCGTTCTGATTCCCGAAACGACCTGAAACGAATCGCTCGTTTAACGGGCTAAAGTCTCAAGATAACTTTTTTCATTATAGGTGAGATAGTTCGACAATTCAATGCAAATGACCTGACAGGCTTCCGGGAAGCTAAAATCAAACTTATAAAATAAAAAAGAGCCGGCATCAGCCGACTCTTAAAATTCTAAATCCATGCACGCAGATTAACCTGCTTTATAAAATCCGCCTGTGACATAACATCGTTCGCGGTTTCCTCTTCCTCTTCCACAGCTTGAAAATCTCCGTTCATCAGATGATGAAACAGCTTCTCATTGTGTGTCGCAAGGGCGTAATCTATCAACGCTTCTCGCTCGACCCGCTCAGCTTCCTGCTTCAGCAGAACCTCTTCCAGATCGACGTCGCCGGATGGAACAAAAAAGTTCCGGTTTACCTGCGGCACTCGAAGCACGTAATCGAACGCATTGTCCGGATTCCGGTCATAAGCGATGATGAAACCATATTCCCCCACAGGAAGATTCTGCTCAAACGCATCCGCGACGATGACAACCTTCTCTCCTAATCGCAGCATCGTCTAACCTCCTGGTAGTCTATCATTAATATTTATTTGTATAGTCTACTAGAAAAGAATAACGATGTCTAGGAATACTAGAATTAAACAACATATTTGTGCAAAATCTTTTTTCCATTTTTAAAATGATGTTATTTCTGATTCCGTACACCTGGCTTGCGCTGTGATCGAATCACGACAAACCAATATATGATGAGCGGCGTGGGAAATCCTGTGATGCCCCATAATCCCCATAACCAAGGGAAACGTCCACGTCTGCGTGCGTCCTGAAAAATCCATGTGCCCTGAACCAGAAGAAAAATGCCAAGCAATGTAAGCCACAGTGGAGAAATCTCATCCAATGAATAATGCATTTTATTCATGATGAACCTCCTTCCGGCGCCGTCCGGCCCAGATTACAACCAAAATCACCGCAACAGCTGTACCAAGAGCCTGAATTCCCAGATATAGAGCTGGAGCAGATACGAAAAATAATGCCCCAAAGGTAATGGCAAGCAATCCAACCAACCAGAAACATATCATCTCGATCCAATTGGCTCGACGTCTAATCTGTCTCCGTTCCCTGACTTGGGCTTCAAGTGCACCCAAAGAAGGAATACTTGTCGGCTCAAATGCATCATCCAGCACTTTCATGTGTTGCTGCAATCGTTCTACAACTTCTTGTTCTTGTGCATCATCTGATCTGCTCATCCTTATTCCAGCTCCTTTCTTAACTGACGGAGACCATAAGCTGTGCGTGACTTCACCGTTCCCGCAGGAATACCCAGCATTTCCCCGATCTCGTCATATCCGTATCCATAATAATGCTTCAGTAGCACTGCTACACGATGTTCGGGTGTCAGTCTTGTCATCGCATCCATGACATCTGTCCATTCTTCATTCCGAGTCTCAAGCTGCCAGCGGAATCGACGTACAGCCTGATCCCGAATGAGAGAAAGCCAGTTCTGTTCTCTCTTCTTACGTCTTGTCTTATCGATATAGATGCGAGTCGCAATGGTGATCATCCATGATGAAAAGGCAGACGTGCCATCATATCGATGGATATTTTCCATACAACGAATCATCGTATCCTGCACCGTCTCTTCTGCGAGGTTAGCGTCCATCGTCACTTTGACAAGATACTTATACACAAACGTGTAGTGACGTTGCAACAACGCTGCGAGTGCGCTATCGTCTCCCGATACTGCTCTGCGTACCTCTTCCAGCTCAGCTGCCTTTATCATGAAATCACCTGCTTCCCGTTCAATCTGGAGGAGTTAATACGACAGGCTCTGCAAAAACGTTCAATGAAATCAAAAAAAATTAAACCCGACAATTTCCCGGGCAATCAGACTTGATTCCGGTAATCTCGCAGCTTGTCGAACCACGGTTGGTGGCGGGCTCCGTTTCTTAAAACACGGCTTGTCCATATATTCTGCTGAGACTTCATCACTTCATTGGTCACGCTGGGGTTATGTATTAAAGCTCGCTCAGTACCTGTTTCTCTTTTCCCACTTTCCAATATGCGACGGTTTTCTTCAATGATCGGATACTCGACACGCTGATTCAACGGAATAACTCTTGTTTTCTCCACTTTGATATTCCCCACTCTCATGATCTATATAAGTTGAACCAAAGATTATTTACACTGACACTACGATGATAGAATAACCTTCCAATCGCTGTTATCCCCAGATTTTTTGATTCCCTTTTCTTAAAGGGAAAATCCGGGGATAGCGTATGCTTCCAATGCAGCTTTCTTTCAGAAAGCTTTTAGGCGAAGTGTATGCTTTCGAAGTTGCTTTCTTGCAGAAAGCTTTTAGCTTCGCTTTTACAGGTTTTTTCTGTCCTCTCCGTTATTGTGTTAATGATTAGTTCAACTTATATAATATTTTCTTAAATTCTTTTTTTCTAAATCAATCTGTACTTGCTGCTAACTTGCTATTGGTCTCAAACTGTCTTGTGATGAAGCGCATCTTGCATCTCTATGTAGCGTAATAAAGGCTGATTTTGCGATAAAAAGGGGCTGAAAACAAAAAAAGAACGCAAACCGGGTATAGACCACAGTCTGCGTGCTTCGCGAGGTTGGGTGTTTCTTGGTAATGCTTCAGTTAGATGATGCCTTAACGCTTGTAACAACTAATTGCTATTCTAATGAAAAAGTTGTCACTTGTCCAGACTTTCTTCACATATCATGTCGGATTATCTTGCGGACACGTAAGGATTGTTCTGTTTCTCATAACCAATGGTCGTTTTGGGACCATGACCTGGATATACTTTCACTTCATCAGCAAAGGTGTAAAGCTTGTTCTGGATTGAATCAATCAGATCCCGTTCACGCCCTCCTGTCAGGTCCGTTCTGCCCACACCCATGCGGAACAGCACATCACCGGCAAACAGGTCGTTATCACAAAGCAAACTTACACTGCCTGGTGAATGTCCAGGTGTATGGAACACTTTAAACGTATGACCAATCAGATTCAGCTTCTGCCCTTCGTCCATGGCATATTCAGCAGGATCTGTCGAAAGCGGTGGTGTCGCCTGTGGCCAATTCAAAGATCCATTTAATTTCGGGGTGGTGAGCCAGTCACTCTCCAAGTCATGAAGATAAACGGGACATCCCTTCAATTTACGGATCTCATCTACCCCGCCCATATGATCAAAGTGAGCATGAGTGAGGAGAATGGCTTCAATCTCCAAGTCTTGGATCGCCTTAAGCAGCGGCCCTGGATTCATGCCTGGATCGATAATGACGGCTTTGCCCGGATCATCTCCTTGTAGAAGATACGCGTTGGTCTGAAGCGGGCCTAGTGTAAACGTACGAATGTTAAGCATATCGGCTTAGTAACCCGAAATCAGTTCACGCAGCTCACGGATAATGGCCGCATGTGACTCCGTTCCTTCCCCATAACGTTTACCAATCTCTTGACGCGCTACAGCCAAATTTTCTTGATAATCTGCTGCTTCACGATCCGGATTAAGGCGTTTGAATTCAATCATGACTTCCTGTACATGCTGCGGACGAGGTCCCCACTGACCTAACACATGACCACCTGTATCTGCAAAAATAACGACTGGCACGGAACGGCCACCCATCGTCAGGAATTCATCCATCACTTCCGGATGGTTCTCCATAATCAGAACTTCTGTTGGAATTCCTGAGATTTCAAGCGCCTGGAACACAACCGGAATATTACGGACAACATCCCCGCACCAGTCAGCAGCCAGAATTAACACACGCAGATCATCGCGATGGTTCAGGCTCTCAAAGAACTCACGATCCTCTTCGTTCGACCAAGTAAAGCTATCATAGTTGGCCTGGAATTCACTTTGGTTCTTGGTCATACTCTCGATAAAATCTTTCGGTGGAAGACCTTTACCGAATTTGTGAGACAAGTTGGGTTTACCCATAACTAGACACTTCCTTTCTTTTTACGAACATTCATCCATTTAATAAGTACATAAACGATCATAAGGGCGAGAGCGACAAGCAAAATAGGCATAACATACGGTGCCGCTTTCTCATCAATATGCTTCCATTGATCTCCAAGAATCATCCCTAAATATATAAACAATGCAGTCCAAGGTATAACAGCGAGTGTAGTAAGCAAGATGAATTTGCCTGTGTGCATTTTCGTGATGCCAGCCGGGATGGAGATTGCATGTCTTACCACCGGAACAAAACGAGCCGTGAAAATGACACCTGTACCATACTTGCGAAACCACTCCTCGGAATGGTCGATGTGTTTTTTCTGGATGAGTATGTATTTACCGTAGCGTTCAAGTACAGGTCTGCCGCCATAACGGCCAATCCAGTAAATAAATAACTGGGCAATCACACCGCCCACCGTACCAAAAATCATAGCACCGAAGAAGTTGATATTACCTTGTGAAACGAGAAAACCTCCATACGCCAGCACAATTTCGCTTGGGATAACTTCCAACATTAATCCAAGCATGATTCCAAAGTACCCAAGACTTTGAATCCAATCGAACAATTGGCCAACAAGGTTATGAATAAAGTCCATCTCAACCCTCTTTCTCCATCCTGATTGGCGGTGCCCCTCCGCACCATGGATGTTCGTCCCTATTTTATCACAGGGCTGTGGACGTTGCTACATCACGAGGTTAGGATAGTGTCCCGTTCGCAGCAGTCCGCATATGGTATGGGGAGAGGAGCGTGAGAAGATGTCACACAAGTCAATACCCGGTACTCCGCCGGTCAAACATACGCAATCTGGTCAAAACCTTCCTTCCGCCAGAGGAATTCGCAGAGCATGCAGCAAGGAATTGTACCGGACAGCCAAAAGGCTAAAAGTATATGTCTCTCCCGAACGGATGAAACAGGCGGAAGAATATTATTACGGTAAAGTGATCACAAATCTGCTCTGGATTGGGGAGAATCGCGACAACCGCAAGAAATTATGTGAGTGGTGGAACAAGGATGTCAGTGCAGAGATCGCCGCGATGTGGGAAGTAGACGTCGAACCATTAAAAGATGCGTTTCAGCACGCATTTGGCGGTTATCGTCTGTAGATTATGGAGGAATGAGGCAGATAGCTGTGTCTTCAAACCTACTGAAAGACGGAGCAATGGTTGAAGCTAATCTGATGTTAGGAATAGGTAAGGGCACTGTGTCCTTAAACGTGTGATGTTAGTGCCTCCCTTCACGTACGAGCAAGCGATAGAGACAACATAAATGCGAATTTCTCCCTTATGATGTAACGCTTCGCTCTGGGCGGAATTCAGGGTCGTCCTCTGGCTTGCGGATCGTGCAGAGCATGGAGCCGACCACCATGGGGAGCATGAACATAAGCTCAGAGTATATTTTCATGCTCATGCTCATACTCAAGCCCATGAGCGGTAACGAACTGAGACGTCTTATTCAAGGATTTGAAGCACTCTTAGAAATCTAAGGAATCTGAGACACGTTATATCGGAATTTTTGGACACTTATTGGGTTTTTGTTAAGGAAATAACGTGTCTGATGTTCCTTACAATTTAAAATGAGGAGCTAAATGTCAAATAAGACGTCCTGTGTTCCTTAGAAAATCGCATACCTATCAGCCAGGAGCAGCCAGCTTGGACTCCCAGAATTTTTAGACGCTGACATCCATCATCATTTCGCTTGGGTTAGCGTCAAGATCCAGCAGCGATTCAAGGACTCCGCTTGGTCAACTCTGAAGTAAATGGAGGAGAAAAAGCTGAAGCAAGCCTGCGCAGGTTCTCTCCATAGCCTGGAGCATGTTCTTCCAGTACAAAGCGACGATCATTGCGAACGTTTCCTGCTTCCACTTCCTCAACCAGCAGTTGATACTGTTCATACATCTGTACACCAGCGGCGGCGGTCTGTCGAGCTCGATCCGTGAATCCTGCCTTCCATTCCCGCCGCGCTGCCTGCTCCATCCAATACAAAGCCGTGGATTGGCCAATGCCATCATACCGATTCAATGCGATCGCTTGTTCAAAATATTCTCCAGCTTGCTGTCCTTCGCCGAATTGGGCTGCCAATCGTCCCAGTTCGATGTAAATCTGAGGGTGCATTGGGGAATGGGACAGGCTGTTCAAAAGAAGTGATTCTGCTTCTCGTCCCGGGAGCGTTCGCGCAAGAGATATCACGATATCCGGTCGATTCGGGTTAGACTGAAGGGCAGCCATAAGATGCACCTTCTGTGCTGGAGTGCCATCCGGTTCAGACATCGCCTGACGGTACTGCACTTCTGCTACGGCATATCGAGAGGTCAGCCAGACTGTTCCCCCAATCCAGAAAAGGATGATCATCACTGTGGATACCCTTATTAGCCGAGCAGTTACTCGCTGAAAAATATGAAAGAAGGAACGCATCGGGACAGCTGATGGGTGGGATTGGGTTGATAAATATCGCAAGAAAAGAGATCTGGATTTAGATCTCAATTTAGATCCCGATTTGGATCTGATAGGAGTGTATTTCACAGTTACGCCGTATCGCTGGACCCCCTCTGTTTCCGTCTTCAATGCAGTTGCCCAAGCACCGAGCCAGATGAAGAGCATCCAAAATAATGTGAAGCTCCAGTCAAAGTCCATCGCCCCATGCAGGCCAAAAATAAGCACAGAAGGCATGAGCTGCGGTGCAAAATGAAAGATGCTTCGCAGGGTGAGGAGAAACCACCCTGCGACAAGCAGGATGCCGATCATGCCCGTGTCCAGGGCGAGATCGAGCAGGCCGTTGTGAACCTCGCCTCCAACATAAGGCGAGGATTGAATGGCGCGGAACATGTTGCGCCATGTATCTCCCCCGTGGCCGAGCCATGTGGCCTCGGTCCACAGCTGGAGGGCGTCCCGCCACATCTGTAGGCGGGACACCCCAGTGCCGACACCCGCCGCGAGGCGACCGGCGGTGGAGGCCACCACGGCCATTAGTGCGGCGGCGGCTCCCGCCAGCACAATGGCCGTCAGGACAGCGGCGCGTGGAGCCTTGGCGGCGCCGCTGTGCCATAGACGGCACAGCAGCAGCGTGCCGAGCAGCGCAGCTGCCCATGCCCCGGCCATGGCCAGCAGGCCGGGCACGGGTGCAGGCGCCAGCTGGGCAGCAGCCAGCTGGCGGTACAGCCAGGCCGCGCACGCCAGTGGCACGGCCGTGGCCAGCAGCAGCGGCAGGCGGGCACCGCGCCGCTGCAAAGCAAAGGCGGCGACCGCGGCACAGCCGGTCGCCAGCCAAGCGCCGCGCGACTCGCTCAGCAGGAGCGCGGCTTGCGCGGGCATGAGCGGCAGCACTGCCGCGATGAGTCGCCCGGCCGGCACAGGCCGGGCTATGACTCGCGCGGCGGCTGTCAGCCGCTCCAATGCATACATGCCAACAACGGCACCGTACGCATTCGGGTACTGCAATAGTCCGCCGAGCCTTGCTCCAGCGGAGCTGATCTCGGGGTCAGCAGTTCGCATCACCCCGAAGGGCAGCGGCAATATCCCGCATACGGCAAGGATGCCGCTTAGCACAAGCAAGCCGCCTGCCATCTGCCAACCGCAGGCTAACCAACGCGCACCATTCGTGCGCGCAGCCAGTATTGCGGTGAGCAGCGTAAACATCCCAAGCAGGCTCCACCGCAGCATTTCATCCATGCTGCCCTGTTTACTCACCGAGCCTGCCCACGCATGTACCCCAAAACATGTCATCATCCCCAGCGGCCACAACACCCGCAATATTCCTTGGATTCGAATCATTCGCCAACCCATTCGTTCATTGTTCCCTAGCCAATGTACCGGTGACAGAGGTACTTGTTTTCTTCCTTGCTCCTGCTCCTGCTCTTGCTCTTTCTCTAGACGAATACCGACAAGAAATAGCACAATCATGATCAATATGCTTCCTGCTGCGATCAGAATGACTGGATACAGATCAGCCGAATAGTACAGCCCACGACTCAGACACCCTGCGAGTAGCAAAACAATTATGACTATGGCCAACCCAACAGTACATCCCGAACCTAAAATACGTTCACTCCTCAAGGTCCAAGAAAAACTCCCTGACGCATCGGTCTGAATAGCTCCATTTGGATTATTTTTATCATCTTTTTTATACGTATCACGTTTGTTGTATGTATGTTCCCTATTATATGTACTGTCTCCACTATCCCTAATGTCCCCATTACATAAGTCCTTGTTATCTACAGATTCTGTACCATTTGCGTGGTGAGACCGTTCAAACGCCTGTTTCACTATTACCTCGTTCGCCGCATACCCTCGTCTATCCCTCACAACTCCCTTATCCATTGTCCTATTCTTCATCTCTACCCTCCTTCCACCGCTCCATATGCATAACAAAAAGACAGAAGATCCCGATAACGGGTCCTTCTGCCTGATATACATCTGACAGTTATGATGTTGCTTGCTACGCAGTATGTGCATTGAATATCATTTTACATTCAGGGACCCTAATTGCAGTATGTCCCTGGATTGGCGTTGGCACACTCAGCAAAGGTCGCAATTTGCGGAATCTTGAACGGTTTCTTTGCTCGAATTTGATTTCCCATCGGCCTGCTTGCCATCGCCAGGAAGCAAATCGGCACAAGCCCGCTCCAAATATGGATCAGCATGAATGAAATCACGGAAAGCCGTATATTCATTCCACATCTCCGTCACTTCTCCAGCCTGACCGCGAACAGCACGAATCAATATGTTTTTAGGCGTATTCTCCATATCGATGAATTCAAGCAATTGTGTCTTGTATCCCATCAGATCAAGCAACTTGGCACGAATCCCATCCGTAGCCAGTGCGGAAAAACGTTCCTTGAGGATGCCATGGGACAACAACGGATTCATCACGGAAGCCTCTACTTGGTCAAACAGTTCATGCTGACAGCAAGGAACAGACAGAATAACAGAAGCCCCCCAACGAACTGCCTTCTCCAAAGCAGCATCGGTAGCTGTATCACAGGCATGCAGCGTGACAACCATATCCACTTCATTTAATTCATCGTAGTCCGCGATGTCTCCAACCAGAAACTTCAGATCGCCATAATGCAATCGATTAGCCAGATCATTACAGTGTTCAATTACATCTGCCTTCAAGTCCAGCCCAATAATCTTGAGTGAACGCCGTTGTTGTACAGACAGATAATGATATAACGCAAATGTCAGATAAGACTTGCCACAACCAAAATCAACGATGGTCAGTGGACGCCCCTCCGGCAGATGCGGAATAACATCCTGCACCATTTCGAGGAAACGGTTGATCTGTCTGAACTTGTCATACTTACGAGCCAGCACACGACCTTCTTCGTTCATAATACCAAGTTCAACGAGGAACGATACAGGTACGCCTTCTTCCAATACATATTGCTTCTTGCGATTATGCGACAGGTCCACCGCAGTTTTGGAAGCAGATTTGGTCAGAATGGAAACTTTATATTTTTTGCTGATCAAAATTTGATAGTCTGCCTC
The DNA here is from genome assembly GCF_001029205.1 of Paenibacillus sp. VT-400. Classification (NCBI taxonomy): domain Bacteria; kingdom Bacillati; phylum Bacillota; class Bacilli; order Caryophanales; family Paenibacillaceae; genus Paenibacillus; species Paenibacillus sp. VT-400. The sequence goes on from NZ_LELF01000065.1 coordinate 21,778, forward strand.
GGTCGTACAGAGCAGGCCTTGACGAAACGTCTCTTCGCATAACAAAGTCATGCGCTCAGCCGCTTCAGCCGGAGTCAAATTCTCGTGCAGCACTTTGTTGTTATAATGAAATGCAAATTGATAATGCAGCTGATTCTTCAGTGTCACCGGCTTGACTTGCACTTTGGTATACGAGACATTGTCCCGTCTGCGCAGCTGGCTCCAGGTCGCTGTAATCAGCGAATTCTGTTCAAAGATGTCTTGTATAAGCTTTCGCAATGAATCCACGGGGTACATCTCACTTTCGGTTTGGTTTGGTCAACCGTTACCATACCACAATTCCGTTCCCTCTCCAAGTAAAGGCATGTAACAAGCCTTGATCCAATCTATATTTTATGAGTTCATCTCTTGACGACTTAGTTCAGCTAGTCCCTCTTCAACTTCGTTCCGTGGCAGACCGCCCTGCTCCAGTTGTTCATCCGTGAGTGGGCTCAACCTTTCATAGAATGCCTGTACATCATCTCGGTAGCTCACCGGGAATTCAGCACCAAGCTGTAACAGCCTGTACCAACTGTTCTCTGCCTGGTCGTAATGTCCTTGTTGTTCACGATACAGGGCAAGCTGTCTTTCGGTTCGAGCAGGAAGTTCATATTCTTTCGTAAGCCCTAATACACCCTCCACCCGTTCAGGTGCGTCCAATAACTTAGGATTAGCGCCATGATTCAATGCATACAGGTAAAAATGAAGTGATCTCATCAATCGAATGACAGCCTCATCCTCTGCGTCCATTCTCTCCTGATCATCGATGCCTTCCACTTTGGCCTTCTCTTGATAGATGTAAGCCTCTTCTTCAATCAGCCTCGCGGCTTGCTGCAGATTGTCTACCTCAATCATTCCGCGAAAACGGAACATTTCAATAACATCCTCTGCTGGCAATGAGTTCAGTAGAGATAAGTTCAACCCAAACTGCCTGCGCATCAACTCATCCAGTTCAGACAATGCCTCGGTGTGCTTACGCTGCTGTTTGAGCGTGAACACTTTGCCTATTGCTTCAGTCATTTCCTCCATCATGCGGAGCAGATAATCTTTTCTGAACATGCTGTATGCCCCCTCATCATTCGACCCTATACATTCAATCGCCCTCATATCGTTCCTTTATATTTATTTTAATTCATGCCATCACAAAAAGCCAAAAACAAGACACACGTGTCTTTGCTCTGGCCATGAACACACCAAGCCCCCGCCTATCCCAAAGGGACGTGGCAGGGGCTCGGTTGAAATGGAACTGGGTACTCCTCCTCCACAAGAGGTTGAATCATCCAGAAACCAAACTATATTTTAATAAAATCAACATAAATCACTTCATCAATTACTTCGATAATCCAGCCATAAATTGTTTAATGACCTGAATTAACTCTTCAGGAGCTTCATACATGCTCATATGACCTGCACCCGCAATCACGGCTTGCACGATATGTGGCTTGTCACTTGTAAATGTACGTTCTGGCGGGATAACAGCATCCTTCTCTCCCGCAACCAGCAATACAGGTAAAGGTGTAGCCGATAACACATCGCGGCGATCCGGGCGTTCTCGCATAGCAAGTGCAGCACCAACAGCACCTTGAGGAGCAGTCTGGTATCCAATTTCCTTCACACGTGTTACATGCTTAGATAACGATTCCACATGTTCCGGTGCAAACAGTCCGGGAACCAGTCCATCTACAAAATTTACGATACCTTCGGTCTGAATGGTGGATACAGCACGAAGGCGTTTTTCCTTGGCTTCTTCACTGTCCGGATAGGCTGTCGAATGAATCAGACCAAATGCATTCAAACGCTCCGGATGACGTTGTGCAATCGAAAGCGCAATGTATCCCCCCATCGAGTGTCCCAGAAGGACCGCTTTTTCCACATTCAACTCATCCATCAACTGTAATACATCGTTGCCCATCTGTTCGATGGTATAACTTCCTACAGGTGCATCTGTTTTTCCGTGTCCACGCAGATCAGGTACGATACAGCGATAGCTGCGTGCCAGTTCAGGTACGACCTCATCCCAATACGATGAACTGCCACAGTATCCGTGGAGCAAAATGAGTGCTTCTCCCTTACCTTGTTCGGCATAACAAATCGTCGTTCCATCACACATCACTTTTTCCATATGAATCCCTCTCTCTGCGCGAATGATATAATTCAGGTTGTATATTATTAAGCCTACATATCATGAATGAAACGTTTGTCTCCATTTCCATGCTTCAATTGCAGCGTCTGCAATCGTCCGGGACATCCCCATGACCAAGTGAAGCGAGGTCATCTGCAAAATGGAATAGGGCCTTGGTCCATTCGCATTAACCACAGCTGCTACACTGTATTGTCCAACAGGGGGGAGCTTGCCTCCGACCGATTGGGCCGGAATGAGTGGGTTATTCGAGAGATAGTATGTACCTACCGCCTGCTTTGGACCCAGACATGCATCAATTGCTATGATGGCATGGTGTGCAGGAATAAGTGCCAATTTCTTTTCCAGCGTATCTGCATCACAAGGGGAAGACAGCGTGCCAATCACGTTCTCCATTCCGCTCTCTTGCAATAAACTTCCTGTCAGTGGACCCAGAGCATCCCCGGTGGAACGGTCAGTACCAATGCAGACAAACGTGATTTCAGCTGGAGAATGAAGTTGAACGATGTTTTTGAAAAATAAGACCAGATTCTCTGCAGGCACGCCTTTGCGGACTTCCCTTCCTTGATGGCGAACCATTTCTCGCTTATACGCTGCCAAGCTGTATTCCCTCCAGTACACTCAGGTTTCCATGAAATCCTGTTGTTGTATCCATCATTGTAACCGATGCTTGGTTTCCTCGCAAAAGCATTAGCCTGAGCGCTTCCAATCATGATACAATAACAAGAGTTTCCGATACGGAAGGGATGAACTTAACGATGGATTTAACACAAGCAACAGCAGCCAATATGGAATATATGATTGAAGCGATCAAAACCAAACTTCGTATGGCAAGCGGTGCCGCCATGCAAGCTTCTTCATTCCCACTTGAGAAATATGAAGATCTGTTTGACCTGTATGAAATGATTTTGAGCAAGGAACATCTCAGTATCTCTGAAGTCGAAGCTGTCGCTTCGGAACTGGGTAATCTTCGTAAATCTTAGCAAAAAGAAGGACCTGTTTTCCACATCACCGTGGGAACAGGTCCTTTTTTCATATGTTTATATTTCAAGACTATCTTTTACGGAATACATCCCATCCTTAAGGCAGGTCAACCAAAACAAATTCGGCAGGTTCACTGTCTGTGCTCGTGATTTGCAGATCACAGCTTTTGCGAATTCGTGCGGCATCGCCCGGCTTGAGGTTGAAGTTACCATCCGAACAATGAATCTCTACATGTCCACTGATCAGGAAAAGATGTGTCCGTCGGTCTTCATGTTGCGGGTACATCAACTTCTTCCCGGACTCCAAATGGGACAGATAACAGGTTACATCCTGGGAAATAGGCAATGCGCCTTCACTTCCCTCGCCCCCTTGCCCGGATACAATCGGACATAGACGATTCAAATACTCCTGCGGCTCTATTCTCCGATTCGTATAGGAAGGTTTCAGCATACGCTCCGATGGCAAAAACCACATCTGAAGGAAACGTACCGGTTCATCCACTGACGGATTGGTCTCGGAGTGTTCCACTCCTGTCCCCGCACTCATCACCTGGACCGTACCCGGTTCAAGCAATTGTTCTGTTCCCATACTATCCGTATGTTTGAGTGTACCCGATATGACATAGCTGACAAGTTCAAGATCATGATGTGGATGTTTCTTAAAGCCTTCTTGCGGCATCAGTGTGTTTTCATTATGAGCCAACAGACAGCCAAAATGGGCGTTGCTTGGATCATCATAATCCGCAAAGGAAAAGCTGAATTCACTGTGTATCCAACCTCGATCCGACGTGTGCCTTTCTTCCGATGTCACCACTTTAATCATGTTCATCCACCTCCAAGGGTTTAGAGCTGCCACATTACCGCGGCAGTCCATGCGTGTATATGAATTGTATAGATGAATACCAGTTGGTATGTCATCTTTACCCGGGGTCCGGCAACTCTAATCACGCCCCTTCTTAAGGTTATACGCTATCTTCAAGTGAGTGAAGAATGAACTCACTATCTGCATGACCTACAAGGGTACCCGCATCATTTCGGATGTCCGAAGGGAACACTTCAGCCAATCGTGCAATGGTTCTCTCATTGGAATAACCAATCTGTCTTAGGATGGATTGAGTGATGAAAGCCCACTCTTCCTCGGAACCATCAAGCACCTTGAAGGTGATTCCCAGTCTTTCTTTTTTCAGACCAAATCCGAATACCCCTTTGAATCCACCCTTCGCTACAATGTTATTGTCTTCCAGCAGCACTGAATCTACACGCTCCGTGCCACCAACCATCAACGGATGTTCATTCATAGCTGATGTTATGGTCTCTACAGCTGTTCTTGTGGAAAGATCAGCGATAAGATCCGGACAAGCGAGCTTCAAATAGGCGTTCGACAATGCCGACAACGGCAAAGAAAATACCGGAAAGCCGCAGCCATCCGTCCCAAGCTCAATCTCTTTTTCTTCAATACCTGCCAGGTCGGCAAACGTTTCAAGAATTTCTCGTTGCACCGGATGATCCGGTTCAGCGTAACTGCCCAGATCAACCTGTTTCATCTGACTGTACCCCAGAATTCCCAGATGTTTTCCGGAGCAGTTGTGCAAGATGCGCCGTTTCTCTCCTTGTCCACGTAACCATTGATTACGGCTTTCTTCATTAAGAGGGTAACTTGGTGCACAGATCAGGCATTCTTCTCCCAATCCGATCTTACCGGATAACTGCTCCAGCACCCGAATGTGTTCCGGTTCCGAACGATGCGAAGAGGACATAATGGCAATCTCCTGTGCTGATAGGCCATAGTGACTGGCAATTCCTGCCCGAATACCTGGAATGGCTTGAAAAGGTTTGGCAGATGAACGAGTGAACGCTCTAAAATGAGGGTCACCAGCCGAGTATACGATTCGGCCATACTCATCCGTAATACTTATGTGTCCGTAATGGGCGCATTCCATAACGCCTGCACGGTATTCTTTAATTAACAAGGCACTCTCCATGCGAGTTCTCTCCTTTGTGCTCCCGATTTCATCTCTGCTTTGCGTCACGACGCCGCATGGGATATCTTAAATAGTATAGTACAAAAGCGACGTTTTTACAGTTTTTTCGACAGGCATTTCGGGTATAGCTTTATCATCTATGTTCATCTACTACAATAACTGAAGGAGAAACTCATTATGCCGCGCAAAACGTATTCACCAGCCTCATTCAGTTCAAATTCCGGTACGTTATTACGTCCACTCCTCAACTGGGGTATGGCTGGTCTGGCCCTCAGCGCATCGGTCGTATTTATCCTGGCAGGTCTGGGTGCCTGGTTGGGTGCTGATGTTATTATTCGTCTGGATGATCAAATTCAGCAATTATTTTATCTGAATTCAGATTCACGTCTTCATCTATTCCCTTACACTGCATTCATAACCGCACTGGGTTCATTCAAAATCTCTGCTGTGGCTGCAGGAGGTTTTGCTCTTCTTTTCTTCATTCAACGCAGTCCAAGGTTTGTTGTATATGGATATGCACTCACGGGAAGTTTTGCCATGATGTGGATTCTGAACACGTTATTGAAGGAATTTTTCAGACGAAGCAGACCTGAACTGGATCATCTGCTGGTCGTTCACGGGTACAGCTTTCCCAGCGGACATGCCATGATCTCCATGGGCTTCTACGGCATGCTCTTTGTAATCTGGGCCATTGAACGGCAGCGACATAACTCTTCCGGTGTGTGGCTTCCTGTCCTATGTGGTATTAGTTTTATTTTCTTGATTGGCCTCAGCCGGATCATGTTGGGCGTTCATTATCCTACGGATGTATTTACTGGATTTACTGCTGGATTGGCATGGATCTTCTGTATGGTTAAGGGCATTAAACAAAGCCGCTAAAGAATGAATTCCTCTAATTTCCAGTTCATTCATCCTCATCTTTATTGTTTCACAGGGTTGCACGGGGTTTATATACGAAGTAAGCAAACGCGAACAGACAACATCCTACATCAAGTTTAAAGGAGGCGGTTGTTATGTGGGGCATCATTATCAGCATTGTGATGGCTGTCATCATCGGTTTGATCGGAGATGCACTTGCCGGTCACAACATGCCTGGAGGCATAATCGGTGCAATGATTGCCGGATTTGCCGGAGCCTGGCTGGGAGCACTTTTGCTTGGTAACTGGGGACCAGTTATCGGTAACTTTGCCATCATCCCTGCCATCATTGGTACAGCGCTCTTTGTTTTCTTGCTGGGGCTTGTGTCCAGACTGCTAAGACAGGCTGCCTGATTCGGGCAACAAGGTGTTCGTTGTTTCGTATTTGTTTCTTAAATTGAAGAAGGAGTGATTAGACATGAATAAAGCAGAAGAGCAATATCCTGTACAGACGGGTTCAACTTTCGCAAAAGGTATTTTCATCGGGGGTTTGCTGGGAGCTGCAGCAGCACTACTCTTTGCGCCTAAACCGGGACGTGAATTGCGTGGTGACCTTTCCGAGAAAGTGGGCATCGTTACTGACCGCACCAAAGAAGTGGCAACTGTTGTAAGTGACAAAGCCACTGAACTGGCTAAAACGGTCTCTTCCAAAACTTCCGATATTGCAAAAACGGTAAATCAAGGCCGCAATGATGTAATGGACTCTGTTAGAAAAGCGTCTGCTGATGTGGCTAACGAAGCATCCCGTGCATCTGATGAAGTGGCTTCCGCTTCCGTTGAAGCGAAGGAAGATGCACGTAAAGAACTTAACTCGACTAGCCTGTAAGGCGATACAGATCGAGTGACCAATAGCCAGCTGCACTCCAGCTGGCTATTTTTTATCCAATGAGAGTTGAGGAGGACAAATAATATGAGTAAAGTTACAATCAATGGTAATACTCCAATTACGGGAGGAACACCTGCACAGCAGTATGATACAAGCGAGCATCCTTTTGAATTGCGTCATGAGGTAAAGCGATTGAACACCCGTCTGGACCAGATTGCGGACAGCCTGGAGAGAGCACAGATCAAGGATATTATTGAGAATTACAGCAGTCCCAAAAAGCGGATTATTACCAATTTTACAGCGGGCATGGCACGAGGTCTTGGTCTGACTGTGGGTACCTTTGTTGTTCTCGGTTTGCTGGCATTCATTCTCAGCCAATTCGTGAATATGCCGATTGTGGGCCAATATATCGCTGACTTGCTTGGTTATATTGAAGATTACAAAAACTAAGAAACTAAGAGGACTAACCAACAGTAGGCTATCCCTTACGTTTTTCCATAGCTCCTTTTTTCTCTGTCTCTTCAGCTGAAGGCTGTGAAGATTTCACTTTGAGCAGATCTCCTGTCCAGCCTTTCATCATCAGCCATACATACATGCTGATCATGCTTAAGATAATGACAACAAGGACCAGTACAACTCCCCATGATTTGTCGATAAAGGGCAGGTTCTCAAAGTTCATCCCCCAGATCGCGCCAGCTGCCGTGGCAGGTATGAACACAGCAGTGACAATGGTCAGCGTCTTCATGATCTCATTGCCACGTACACCGGAGATCGCATTATCAATGGAGATTAACGTATCGATCTCTTTCTCGTAGTGACTAAACAAACGTTCCATTCGCTCTACCCGATGTTGGAGTTGCTGGAAATATCGATTTTCATTTATTTCATCAAGGTAAGCCTCATGTGAAGCAGCCATCAGTTCCGAATAGGGGATAAATAGATTGCTCCAGTATAACAGTTCAAATCGGGCGGCCAAAATCTGGTCCATTAAAGTTCGGGCATTGCGAGATTCCATCTTCCGTTCCAGATCACGCAGGTTCATCTCAAAATGATCCATCCCCACATGGTAGTAATGCAGTATAGCTCGAAAAAGTACAAACATCCCGTCCCTGGCTTCACTACATTGCTGTAACATATGGGCACGTTCATCCGTCTTCATAATACCTCGTGTATTGTCATCCATATTCAAGGTAACCAGGTTATTGCGATCGACATAGAAAAACATCTGATTATCTTGACGTTTGTCATCTCTCTCATTCTTGACAGCATACAACAATGAACCAAATATGACTGGTTCTTTACCATTCACGAAACGTACGGACAAATAATTCGATTCCACTTCCGGAATCTTATGAAGCCAATACCGCATATCCGGAAACGCCTCTGTCAGCTCCTCCAACGCATCGTTCATGCTATCGGTGTCAGGTGCAACCCAATCCCACCATTGCCAATGGTCCGAGCAAGATAACTTGTCACGGCGAGCTTCCAACTTGATTTGGTTCATAATCACTTTATCCACTCCTGCACTCATGTTCTTCATTGCATGCCCATCTTTTTGATCCCAAAAAGGACACGTATGCATTTCAGCGCATTGACGTGTCCTTCTTTATGCCGTACTCAACAACATTAGGGTTCCATTTGTCATAACATTGAAGCATTAGACATGATCTGTTTCAGTTTCTCTGTAGCTCGCTTCTGAATCCGAGATACACTCATCTGTGAAACACCAAGCTTCTGGGCAATTGCCCGCTGAGATTGGCCATCCTGGAATGCTAGAATAAGTACCTGCTGTTCTTGTTCCTTCAATTGTCCCAATGCCTGTTGCAAGTCCATCCGTTTTTCGACCGAATCATAGTCATTCACATCTGCACTGATCAGTTCTCCCAATGTTGCTGCACTGTCATCCTGAGATAAAGGAGAATCCAGTGATACATAGTGGTAACATTCCCGACCAGCCAGAACTTCAATTGTCTCTTCTGCAGTCAGATCAAGGTATTCAGCAATTTCGTTCACACCGGGTGAGCGCTCCAGCTTAACGGTTAACTCATCAATGGCATGTTGCACAAGGGCTCCCTTTTCCTTAATCCTCCGGGGCACCTGAATATACCAGGATTTATCACGCAAGTAGTTCTTCATATGACCGATCATGCTCTTCATGGCATAAGGTTCAAACGGAATACCCAGGTTGATATCGTATTGCTTAAGCAAACGAATCAAAGCCATCTGCCCGGTCTGATACAAGTCTTCGTATAGATCGGGGCGATTCCGAGCGATTTTACCTGCTGCCATCTTGACCATTGGTTCATATTTACGGATGAGAACTGTTGCAATTTCATTATCTTGGGTCTGCTGGTATTCCCAGATCAAACCTATAGCTTCAGACATGGACTCTGGGGGAGTCACTTTTTCATTCATACTTTCTCCTCACTTCTTGCAAGACGTTTTACGAGTACTACTTTCGTACCTTTGCCCGTCTCACTTTCCACACTGACATCGTCCATCAAGGCTTGCATCAGGTAGAACCCAAGTCCGCCAATCTGTGCTTCCGTCAGTTCTTTGTCGTGTAGACCGGCACGTGACACAGCAGGGTTCATGTTCTCGAAGCTGGCACCTTCGTCCTTGACAATAATGGACAATGTTTCGCCATCCACTTCGAATACAACTTCAACCATGCCGCCTTCGTGTGAGTAGGCATACAATACAGAGTTGTTACAGGCCTCGGATACAGCAACTTTCATATCCTCAATGTCTTCGTAGGAAAATCCCATTTTGGATGCTACTCCATAGAGATTGAGTCTTACAATATCAACGTAATCAGCTGTCGCAGGTAAATTAAGGGTGACTCTTTGAACTTCTGCATTCATTCCTTTTTCGATCCTTTCCTATTGGGAATTCTTCTGTGTGACAAAGAATTTGGCGATGCCCGTCATGTCAAAAAGTTTCTGAATCTGCGCAGGAACTTCCTGTACTTCAAAGCGAGCTTCCATTCCATGTCTTGCCTTCAGAACAGATAACAGGATACCAATCCCTGTACTATCGATATACTTCAATTCTTTCATGTTGATCACAAGATCCTGTTCCTTGTTATCCACGAGCGGCTCCATCACCAAGCGGAAGTCAGGAGCAACCGACAAATCCAGTTCGCCAGTCAGATACACCGTGCACACGCCGTCCTGAGTTTCGGTTCTTGCATTGAATTTTTCATTTTTATTTGTATTCATTAGACATCTCTCTCCTGATCAATGGTTTCCTTACCTAATAACCCAACTTCAGCACGAGTGAATCAGAAAGAAGTTTGGAAAATGTTTCAATTGGCCTGATTCATGGCTGAAGGGCCTGGATCTAACATTTGTCGTTGTTTCTGAAACTGGGCTATCTTCTGTTTTACATTGCCCATTTTCACCGGTTTACTAATATAATCATCCATGCCGGCAGCAATACAGCGCTGCTGAATACCTTCCATTACGTTAGCAGTCATGGCTATAATGATTGGCTGATTAGACTGGGACAGACTCTCTCGAATCCGCCGTGTACATTCCAAACCGTCCATCACAGGCATCTGCAGATCCATAAACACATAGTCATAGGGATAACGGCTGCCGTTTACCATATCGAGTGCGCTCTGTCCATCTTCAGCAATGTCTGAGAGCAACCCCAGCTTACCAAGCATAATCGCCATCAACTTCTGGTTGATAGGATGATCATCCACGATTAAAACCGTAGGATATTTATTCTCATTTTTCACATCCGTTGGTTTCTCTTCCCCGTTCCCCTGGACCAGTTCAGTTTCTACATAACGTTTCGCCTGAATTGTAAATACAAACGTTGCTCCCCGTTGCTCTGTTGTATCCAGATAGATCTGTCCACCCATCATTTCAACCAGAGTCTTGCATATTGCCAGTCCTAAGCCAGTTCCACCGTATTTACGTGTCATGGATGTATCCAGCTGGGAAAATGGCTGGAACAGGCGATCCACTTTGTCTGAAGCGATACCTATCCCGGTGTCTTTAACGGCAAACTCCAATGCCATTTCTCCATCCTTTTCTTCCTTAACTGACACAATCAGATACACTCCACCCTGATCGGTAAATTTGATCGCATTGGCAATAAGATTCAAGAGAACCTGACGGAGCCTTGCCATATCTCCATAGATTAATTCAGGGACAGAATCTTCCAGGAAATAATCCAGTTCTAGGTTCTTTTTGCCTGCTTCTGCAGCAAATAATCCCAACACTTCCCGAATACAGGAGACAATTTCAAAAGGATGCTCTTCAAGTTCCATTTTGCCGGATTCCATCTTGGTAAAATCAAGAATGTCGTTAATGACCGTAACGAGTGCATCTGCACTGCGACGAACGATGTCTGCATATTCCTTCTGATCTTCCCTCAGTTCCGTCTCCATCAGCAGATCAACCATACCGATGACTCCGTTCATCGGAGTACGAATCTCATGACTCATCATTGCCAGGAACTCGGTCTTTGCATTAGCTGCAATTTCTGCTTCTTCCTTGGCCTGAATGAGTTGTTGGTTCATCTTCTCCAGTTCCTGTGTCTTCTGGTGAAGAAGCATGGTCTGTGTCTTCAAACGTTTATTGGTGATAAACATCTCTACAAAACCCTCGATTTTGGATTTCAAAATCTGAGGAATAAATGGCTTAACCATGTAATCAATGGCCCCGGCTGAATACCCGGCAAACAAGTGCTCCGCTTCTCTGCTATTGGCAGAGATGAATATAATCGGCACATCCTTGGACTTGTCCCGTGCCTTAATTAACTTCGCTGTCTCAATTCCGTCCATTCCAGGCATCTGCACATCGAGAACGATAACCGCAAATTCGTCTTTTAGCAGACAGCGGAGTGCCTCTTCTCCGGAAGTTGCCTTAACGAGTTTATATTGTTCCGATTCCAGAACTGCTTCAAGAGCAAGCAAGTTCTCAGGGCGGTCATCTACCAATAATATGTGGATTGGTTCATTGAGCCCCATGGCTAACCCTAACCCCCTATTTGATCTTCCGGTATATTTTTTCGGTCCGGTCTAACGGCTCATAGGTATCACTGAACTCTGTAAAATGTATCGATTCTTTCGACCCCAGAACCAGAATACCAAAGTGGCTCAAGCTCTCATGAAACAGCCCATGCACATGGTTCCGCAGTTCATCATTAAAATAAATCATGACATTACGGCAAAAGATAACATTAAACTCGTTAAATGACCGGTCTGTTGCCAGGTTGTGCTCGGCGAAAATGATGTTCTTCCTTAGAAAAGGATGAAATATCACCGAATTGTATTTCGCTGTATAGTACTCGGAGAAGGCTCTGGTACCCCCTGCCTCCAAATAATTTGTAGTAAATAGTTTCATTTTCTCAATACCATATACGCCTTCTTTGGCCTGTTGCAAAGAGCGATCATTCATATCCGTTGCGTAGATTCTTGCCTTGTCATACAGTCCTTCCTCATGCAACATGATGGCCATGGAATAAACTTCCTCTCCCGTAGAGCATCCCGCATGCCATATTCGGATATACGGGTAGGTTCTCAGGATAGGAATAATCTGTTCCCGAAACATTCGGAAAAGCGAAGGATCTCGAAACATTTCCGTTACAGGGATGGATAAGTTCTGTACAAAACGTTCAAACGCGGAACGGTCATGAAGAACACGCTCCTGCAAGCCGGATATGCTCTTAACACCCTCAGCATGTGCATGATGCCAGATTCTTCGTTTCAGGGATGGCAGTGCATAGTTTCTAAAATCATATCCATATAAACGGTGCATGCCTTCCAACAGCAACTCAATCTCGATCAGCTCGCGTTCTTCATCTTGCGGCATACGGACCAAATCTGCCCCCGTCTCGGTAGGTTCCCACGGTGTCATAAGTTCTCTCCACTTCTTCATTTGTTACTTGCGTATTCGTCGTATTGTCTTTCATTACCCAAACAATGAACATACGAATAATGAACTTACGAATACAGCCATACACGCATTAAGGATAACAATTGATCTGTCTGAATCGGTTTTTTCACATAATCAGATGCTCCGGCCTCAATACATTTGCCGCGATCCTCTTTCATGGCTTTGGCCGTAAGCGCAATAATCGGCAACTTTTCAAACTGCGGGATCTGTCTGATTCGTGTCATCGCTTCATAACCGTCCATCTCTGGCATCATCATATCCATCAGTACCAGATCAAATTCCGGATTTTTGTCCAAAATCTCCAAAGCCTCTCGGCCGTTCTCAGCAAACATCACATCCATCCGATAGCCTTCAAGAACACTTGAAAGGGCAAATACGTTACGAATATCGTCATCTACAAGCAATATTTTCTTGCCTTCAAACAACGTTTCTTTGTTGTGTAGTTTCTGTAAGATTCGACGCTTGTCTTCCGGCAAATTGGCTTCTACCCGATGCAGGAACAAAGTGGTCTCATCCAGCAGACGTTCCGGTGACTTCACATCCTTGATAATGATGGATTCCGCATATTTGCGCAGCTTCATTTCTTCCTTGGAATCCAGTTCTTTGCCTGTATAAATTATAATCGGCAGATCGTTCAGATATTCATCATCGCGAATCTGGTCGAGCAACTCAAACCCGGTCATATCCGTTAACATCAGATCCAGTACCATGCAGTCATAACGCTGGCTGTGTAATTCATTCAATGCCTCACTACCTGTCGATACAGCGGTGATTGCAACATCATCATGACCAATCAATTCAATAATGGCTTTACGCTGAATTTCGTCATCTTCGACGATCAACAGTCGTTTCAATTGATTCTCAGTATATGATTTGATATGCGAGAATGCTTTATCCAGTGAATCCTTGCTCGAAGGTTTTTTCAGATACGCAATGGCGCCCATCATCAGACCTTGCTTCATATCATCAATGACTGAAATCACATGAACCGGAATGTGACGTGTTGCCGAACTGCTCTTCAGCTCGCCCAGAATGGTCCAACCATCCATCACCGGCAATTGAATATCCAGGATAATGGCATCCGGCAGATATTGACGTGCCATTTCAAGTCCTTTATCACCTTGAAGGGCAACAAGTGCTTTGAATCCTCTTCCTCTCGCCATATCCATCAAAATATGTGCAAAGTTCACGTCATCCTCAATGATGAGCAGGATTTTGTCACCTTCCATGATATTCTCCCGATCATCTTCGATCTGCGTGACATCTGGAGCATGGGAAGGAGACAGATCCGTACCCACGCTACGCTCCGGATCAGGAGAGAGAATGGACTGATGACTTGAAAGCATGGTCCGTGCTTCGATGGACTGTTCATAAAGATCCTCTGAGGATACAGCTGCTTCTCTTGAAGCACCTTCCTCTACCAAGGCTTCCTCTTCATGATTATCCGGCAGGTATAAAGTAAAGCAGCTACCTTCCCCTTCGGATGATTCCACCTGTATTGCGCCACCAAGTAAACGTGCCAATTCCCTGCTAATGGACAATCCCAGACCTGTTCCACCGTATTTCCGACTTGTGGTCCCGTCTACTTGCTGGAACGCTTCAAAGATCAGATCCGTTTTATCCGATGGAATACCGATGCCAGTGTCTTTTACACTGAATCCGAGATATTCCTGATTGGTGTTCATATAACCCGGTAACTCTTCCGGTTTCATCCGTCGTCCAATCAGACTAACCGAACCTCGATTGGTGAACTTAAATGCGTTCGACAACAAATTCCGTAAAATCTGTTTGACGCGATGACTGTCGGTGTACACCCATTCCGGTAGATCGCTGTCGAAATCGATATTCAAGTTCAGTTCCTTTTTATTCGCCATCGGTCCAAAGTTCTGCTGAACAAAGCTGGTCAGCTCTTCCATTCGAACTGTCTCATAATTGATATCCATCTTACCTGCGTCCACCTTGGACAGATCCAGAATCTCATCAATCATTTTCAGCAGATCCGCACCCGACATGTAGATGGTTTGCGCATATTCCTGCTGTTTGTCAGTCAGATTTCCACCCTTGTTCTCCGACAATAACTGGGACAAAATGAGCAGACTGTTCAATGGTGTACGGAGTTCATGTGACATATTCGCTAAAAATTCGGACTTGTACTTACTTGTCATCGACAGCTGTGTAGCTTGCTGTTCCAACTGTGTCTTCGTTTTCTCAATTTCGTCATTTTTCTCTTCAACTTCACGCACCTGCTCTTCAAGCGCCCGCGTCTTGGCAATGAGTTCCGTATTAAAATGTTCCAGTTCTTCCTGCTGACGCTGCAGCAATTCCTCGGAACGTTTAAGCGCTTCTGTCTGCTCCTCCAGATTCTCATTGGAACGACGAAGTTCTTCTTGCTGTGTCTGCAATTCTTCCGATTGAACCTGCAGTTCCTCAGTCAGTGCCTGGGATTCACGCAGCAGCTCCTCCACACGCAAACGACGTCGAACGTTATTCAAAATTACGCCCAGGTTCATAATCAGTTGTGTGAACAACTGCTTGTGCAGTTCATTGAAACCTTCAAAGGAAGCCACTTCAACTACACCAATCAGTTCATCTTCAAACACGACAGGATAGATCATGATACCCGCAGCACGTGTTGAGCCTGAAGCTGAACCAATATGCACGTAATCATCAGGCGTATTTTCCAGAATAATCGGTGTCATATCCAGCGCGGCTTGACCAATCAGGCCTTCTCCGATGCGATACATTTCCTTACCAACATCTTCGTTCTCTTCAAATGCGTATGCACCGTAACGTCTCAGTTCGTCGGGATGTTTCTCCTCATCGATCAGATAGACGACACCCAACTGAGCACCAAGCACAGGTGTGAACTCACTGATAAACATCTGCGAAATTTGGCGAATGGAGCCAATCCCCCGAAGCAGCTCCGGGACTCTTGCGATGTTCGAACTCATCCAGTTTTGATCCTGCTGAGCCTGCACATAAGCCCTCTCGATCTCCAGTTTTTCTTCCAGATCACTGGATACATCCTTGAACACACTGGCAATCTGACCAATCTCATCGGTTGATTTGACCTGTATGCGCCGAATGGTTCGGTAACGCCCTTTACCAAAACTGTTAATCATCATAGATACAGTGTTCAGACCCCGTGTAATACTTGGCAGCACCCACATAATGACACCCAATGCAAGCAACAACCCCGCAATCATGATACCTATCGTGATCTGTACTGCTCTCGTATACGCTGCGTTAGCGTTCTTGATCTCGGCATCAATCTCTTGGTCCTGATAACGCGAAAGAGCATTCAAACTATCCACAGCTTCTTTTTGCACTGCGAGTCCTGTTGAATTGCGGTAGTTATTCGCATCTTCTACCCTGCTTTGGGACATCAGGTTGATCTGTCTCGTTGCATAGGAAGTATAAGCAGTCCACGCAGTATTCACACGATCCACCAGTTGATGTTCAGGTGCACTGTCTGCCCGGTTTCTCACTTCTACGAGGTAACCATCCCCCCGATCCTTCATATCCTTCAGGTCACCTTCAGCAGCACTAATTGAATTGTTCGGATTCAATAACAAGTTAGCCAGCACTTTGGCAATATCATTGACCTCTCCACGTACAGCAGATGTGAACCTTACTTTGAGATAACGTTCCTGATACATCTGATCAATCTGTTTATTACTGCTGTTTAACCGTTCATAACTCACAAACGTGAGCACGATCAAAATGGCCATCAGAGCGGTAAAACCAATCAGCAGTTTATTCCTGATCTTCATTCATCCCCCGCCCCTTTATCCAAAGTAATCCAGACCAGACATTTATCATCATCCCGCTCCTGGGGAATTTCGTCGTCAAAAAACATGGCCTGCATGGCAGCTTCATTCCACTGATGTGAGCCGGTCAGTTTTTCGATCAGGAATTCATGTTGTTCTTCCTGCCCGCCCTGAACAGCTTCCAATAATCCATCCGTATAAAGCGCAATATGCCCGTCACCCTCATAATGGATCGTTTGTGGTTCAATATCCATCTTGTCAAATAAACCAACAGGACAGCAGACGCTGTCAAATGTGGTGACACTGCCGTCGTTTCGGAAGAATAAAGCAGGTGGATGCCCTGCATTAACATAATCAATTCGTTTCATCCGTGTATCAACGACCAGATAAATGGCCGTGAAATAATACTGCACCAATTGTTTTTCCAGATGGAGCTGGTTAAAACGACGGTTCAACTCCTGAATGACCTTCTCTGGATCCACATAAGTGGTAACCGTATCTTTTAACACAGAAGCGATAAACATGGTAAACAGGGATGAAGATATCCCGTGTCCCATCATGTCGAGCAGCAGTACTCCGTAACGACCTTCCCCAAGGGGGTACCAAGAATACAGATCACCCGCAAGCTCAAAGGATGGTTTATAGATGGCATGCACTTGGAACAATGGGTCCCTAATTGCCGGACTTAATACAGCATTTTGGACCATCGCTGCCAACTTGAGTTCATCCTGAATACGTTGATCACGCTCTTTATGCCAATCCTTCTCCTGTTTCAAACGAAGTGCGAGTCGAATTCTGGCCATCAGTTCGACTTTATTAATCGGTTTGGTCACATAATCAGATGCACCTGCATCCAATGCTTCGGCAAGCTTCTTGGAGTCTCCGATGGCAGTCACCATAATAATCGGTATATCTTTCAGATTCTCAAATTTCTGCACAATACTGCAGGCTTCGATACCGTCCATTTCGGGCATCATCATATCTAGCAAAATCAGGTCAATATCCGACGGTCTTGGACGAAGTTCGTTGCTTTCTTCCCCAATTCCCAACACTTCAAACATTTCCATGGCGGAACTCGCCGTTACAATGTCACGATAGTTTTCTTTTTTCAGAATTTCTCGAATGATAATGACATTCGTCGGATTGTCGTCAACAATAAGTATTCTCATTGATATCTCCTTATCTGTGGCGTCCGGGTTTGTCGATTCTTATTAGTTTAAAACAAACGTTGATTATACAAATTTTGCATACAAAACGGCAGTAGACATAATAATTCCTAGTATAACTATAATCGTAAAAACAAAAAACTTCTATCAGTAAATGGCACCATCGCTGGAGATTCTCCCCGCAACCCACCCTGTTTTTGCAGCGTCCTGATCCCGCTTCCAAACTTGCAAAAACATAGATAAGGAATGGGGAAAGCCCCATTCCTTATCTATGTTTTTGATTAAGCATTTTACATAAATGATTCAGAAGCTTGTCCATGTTCAGCAAACTTCAACTTATCGGGTTAATCTTTCTTTTTAGCAATTACGAGTACTTTACCTTTGTCGAGTTCACTCTCGTAGAAGTCCGCTTCGGCTTCGGTAAAGCCCATCGAAACAATTTTGGCCCGGAGTTCATCACCACGTGAGCGGAACAGATTCGCCAAGGAATCAAATACGCCTTCTTCCTTTATGCCAATTTCTTTGGCATCTGCTGTATCGGCAATTCGATCTGTACGATCCTTCTCATGGGCGAGAACAAAGATTTGATCAGCAAGGTATCCGGTAATCTGCAATTCTTTCACCGCTTCTACCGCCTGAACTCCGTTTTCTACCACTTTTGCATAAGCTTGCTCATTGGTTGAATTCATCGTTTCCACTCTCCTCTGATTTAATCTTCTGTATCGAGCTACTTAATATATAACCATACTATATGGGTTTGAAACGATTTGGTAATAACCAATCCTAGGAAACTGTGTCATCAAAAAGATCAATGCCTTTAATCTGATGAGAACCTGACTTCATATATACCTTCAAAGCCTGGTCTCCACGGAGAAACACTTCTCCATCCTCTGCCACATAATAAGGTTTCCCGAGAGCATGATGGATCGCTTCAATATTCATCTCAATTCTTTTTCCGTTTAACATGATGTGATTCTCAGATGCATTGATATGCACATATTGAATGACATCCGTATCTTCACACAAGCCAACCTTCACATCATGAAAGTGATATTCAGGACACCCCAGATAAGGATCTTCCTGCTTATGCCCCGGCTGGCCCTTTTTGGCCAACAAATCATCCATGGTGTCATCCAGAGAAATGCCATTCAGAGTCCGAAAATGCTGGAAAGTCTCGGATCGATCAACAGCCAGAGTTACCTCTGACGCCTTCTCTTCCATTGCCGTCCATTGCATATCGTGAGCAGCGGGTACCGCTGCCGGTTGAACGGAAAAGGGAGAAATTACGCTAAACATCACAAGCAGTAGTTTCATCATGATTCTCACCCTTTCATCAGGTTCATCACCGCTCTGAAGGCTTCTTCATGGGTTACAAAGCGGTCATGTTACTTGCGCATCCGTTGCCATACATTCGCTGCAACATCAATATACTTCATCCAGTTTTTCCCGCCCTTAGCTTCACCATTATATGTAGCTTCATAGGATTGCAGGGTACGATCCGTTGATGTAGCAGGCGGTGCAGTTACATGAACCGCTTCAGCATGCTTGGTCTGTTCAGCGTTGTTACGTTTGGTCTGAAATTTCGCCATCAGCGTTGTGGAGACTTGTTTGGCTGCTGCCGTCACTTCATTCAACACTTCTCCCAGATTCTCAACAGATTCCATAACAGGATCAATTTTTTTCATTTTGTGTTGTACATCCACCGTAATATCATTGGCATGTCTTACCGTCTGCTTCACTTCATAACTAAGTTCATCAATGGTTTTCTGTACCTCCTGCAATGTCTGTGAGACATTGTCCAAAGAACCCTGAGCGGATTTCAAGGTACGAATTAAAAAGAATACCAGTACTGCAAATGCCACTGCAATCAGGGCCACACTAATTTGATAGATCATAGAAGAACCTCTCTTTCCATATGTGCATCAGTTTGTTATTGCTATAGTTACCCGGCGATTTCCCGGACGAAACAATATTATATATCCCTTCATATATGCCTTCGCTTGGAAAAAAAACCAATGTTTCAAGCGGTTAGCACTCGGTTAAAGTTAGACTACACAAGGCGGTGAGGTGAACACAACTCACTCCACAATCAATTATACGAAAGGATGAATACTTATGTTGAAATGGTCTGTATTATTTCTAATTATTGCACTGGTAGCAGGTATTTTTGGATTCTTCGGTATTGTTGAAGCAGCTGCTTCAATCGCGAAAGTACTCTTCTTCATCTTTGTTGTACTGTTCGTAATCTCCCTGATTACGGGACGCAGCCGAATGCGATAACCTCAGGCTCTGATATGACTGAGTGTTTACTAAACGAAATACATACAAAAGCCGATCGTGCTCCCAAGCCGATTGGCTTTTGTGCGTTCAGGGATAGGTCAACTTTTCTATATTATGTATTGCACTCCCTTCTGCTTTATTCCAATCCGCTCTCGTATGAATCCAAAAAAAACAGGACCTTTTTGAGATAGCCAACCCGGTTTTATCCCACTGAAGTATGATATTTACAGGATTGCTATATACCCATATATGCGTCAGTTGACACTGGAGGATCCAAGAAAATATTGTTATAATTTGTGATTCATAAGGGTGCTTGCTTGGTTACTTGTAATCAGGACAACATTTTACATACCTACCGAGGAGGAAAAGAAAATGAAAAAAATCGTAAGTTTTGCTGCTGCTTTAACGTTGATGGGTTCGATGGCTGCCGCTGCGGGTGCGGAGGAAGCGGTTACTGGAACGGTGACTCCGGAAAAAGGAACAGAAGCTACAACAACGACAACAACTCCGGCTGTTGAAGTGAACAAACCTGCTGTAGAAACAGTAGAAGGCACTACTGAGACAGTAACCGGTGCTACCTACAGCACTAATGGTAATAACCCTTCTCCTACAACAGATAAGTTATTTGACGAACCAGTTGTAAAACCAGGCGATGAAGTACTGATGCCTACAATGTTGCTGAACCTTCTGGAGCGCACTTGGTTCTATGATGCACCTAACGGTAAACCAATCGGTGCGTTAGGCTCCCAAGTCATCGATACAACAGGTGAAGTGGTTGACGGATTCGACGGCGGCGAGTGGGTGCAAGTGTACACTTGGAAAGGCAAAGCGTGGATCCACGTTGCCATTAAGTAACATCGTATATTCGTTCTAACGATAAGTAAAGAGGACAGCACGCACAATCGCGGCTGTCCTCTTTTGATTTTCCAAGATGTTCACTCCCTGTTCAAGGGTTCCTTGTGACTTCTTCCGTCTTTGGTTCCACATGTACATGTACATGCATGATGTTATGCGATCGCTTCAACCGCTCTTCAACACGGTCACAGATCTGATGGCCTTCAATCAAGCTTAGGCCTCCGTCCACTTCAATGACTACATCCACAAGTACATGACTGCCATGCACACGTGCCTTCACATCCTTGATCATCTCAACACCAGGAACGCGTGCTACTGAGGATCTGAGATCCGTCAGTTCCTTCTGGTCAAATCCATCGGTAAGACGATGTGTAGAATCCCGAAAAATCTCCCAAGCCGTTTTGCAGATCAACAGACCTACAGCAATGGCAGCTACTTTATCCAGCCATGGAAGTCCAAACTGCGCACCTATAATTCCAATTGCAGCACCTATGCTGACCCAGGCATCCGAACGATTATCTTTCGCCGCAGCCATCAGAGCCTGACTATTAATTTGTTTAGCCAGACGGTTATTGTAACGATATACGCCTAACATCACCACTGCACAGACTACAGCCACCGCTGCCGCCCACAGATTTGGAGCAACAAAGGCTCCTTCATACCAGGAGCGAACGGCTTCAACCAATACTTGCAGCCCAACCATAGCCATAATAAATGAAGCCACCAAGGCAGCAACCGTCTCCGCTCTGAAATGACCATAAGCATGATCCGAATCAGGTGGTTTCTGCGAAATCCGAAGCCCGATCAATACAGCAATGGATGCCACAATATCCGTAAGGTTATTAAAACCATCGGCCAGCAACGCGCTGGAAGCAAATAAATATCCACAGATCAGCTTAAAGGCGGACAAGACGAGATAGGCTGCGATACTAACCCAAGCCCCTCGCTCCCCTTTTCGAATTTCTTCATAAGCGTTCAAACCGGGCGACACCCCTTTTAACGTTTCGTATTACGGTTTTTCCATGTTAACAAATGTGGAGCGTGTGGGTCTACAGAAACAGTGTTGCCAGGCTGCATTGCTGTAGGCAAGCCGAAACAAAGTTGCCAGACGGCAGGGCTGTAGTTATTGAGAAAAAATGTTGGCCTAGGTAAAACCAAAGGTTTTGAGCATTTTATCAGGTTGCCCTTGTAGGGCTTTTGTAAAACGTATAAAATAGGTACATCCCGTCCAATCTGGACGGCTCACTGTAAGACCGGGAGGGAAATAACGATGAGCGAAAATAACGAACCGAAAAAGGTCAGTTTGCAGGATGCTATACGCCAAAAGCTGGCGCAAAAGAAAGAACAAGCAAATTCCGGTAACCAATCCAGCGCCTACTTTGAAGGCGGACCTAAAGCGATGAAGAGTCAAAACAACAAAAAGCCTAACAACCAACGTCGCCGTACTGGTGGATCTTAGGTCTTAAAACCGCAGAGAAACCCATTGATTTACAAAAAGAACCGCAAGCCCTCTTCACAGAGGCTTGCGGTTCTTTGGTGTTCCTATAATAATGTGCGGTAGACGATGCTTAGTTTAAGCTTCTATCGGATACATTTTATTGCGCAGTTCTTTGATTTCATCACTTTCCAGATACTCGTCATAGCTCATTTGGCGATCAATGATGCCATTTGGCGTAATTTCGATAATCCGGTTAGCAATGGTTTGAATGAACTGATGGTCATGGGATGTAAACAGCATTGTGCCGTCAAAATCAATCATACCATTGTTCAGCGCTGTAATGGATTCGAGATCCAAGTGGTTCGTAGGCTCATCCAGAATCAATGCGTTGGCACCAGTCTGCATCATTTTCGCCAGCATACAGCGAACTTTCTCGCCCCCGGAGAGTACACTTGCCTTTTTCAAGGATTCCTCACCTGAGAACAACATACGTCCCAAGAATCCACGCAGATACGTTTCATCCTGATCTTTGGAATATTGACGGAGCCAATCCACAAGAGTCATGTCTACACCGTCAAAATATTGGGAGTTGTCTTTCGGGAAATAAGCTTGAGTTGTAGTTACACCCCAAGTATATTCGCCGCTATCCAATTCCGTTTCACCCATAAGAATATCAAACAAGAGTGACTTGGCATTCCCGTTCGGTCCAACAAATGCGATTTTATCCCCTTTGTTCACGACAAAGCTGATATCATTCAGCATGTTTACACCATCAATGGATTTGCTGATACGATCTACGGTCAACAATTGTTTACCGGCTTCACGCTCAGGTTTGAAATTGATAAACGGATATTTACGGTTCGATGGACGAAGGTCATCCAGCGTGATTTTGTCGAGTTGTTTCTTCCGGGAAGTTGCCTGTTTTGATTTCGAGGCATTCGCAGAGAAACGTTGAATAAAGGCTTGAAGCTCTTTAATCTTCTCTTCTTTTTTCTTGTTAGCATCACGTTGCAACGCAAGTGCCAATTGGCTGGACTCGTACCAGAAGTCATAGTTACCTACGTACAACTGGATTTTACCAAAGTCGATATCCGCAATGTGCGTACATACTTTGTTCAGGAAGTGACGGTCATGGGATACCACAATAACAGTACCTTCATAGTCCATCAAGAAGTTCTCAAGCCATTGAATGGATTCGAGATCCAAGTGGTTGGTAGGCTCATCGAGCAACAGGTTGTTTGGACGACCAAACAATGCTTGTGCAAGCAGGACACGAACTTTTTCGTTACCACTTAGTTCATTCATTTTTTTATCGTGCATGTCACGGTCGATACCCAAACCGATCAGGAGTGCCGCTGCATCCGGCTCAGCATCCCAGCCATTCAACTCGGCAAATTCACCTTCAAGTTCACCCGCACGCAGGCCGTCTTCTTCAGTGAAGTCCGCTTTGGCATACAGCGTATCTTTTTCTTTCATAATGGCATAGAGACGACTATGACCCATAATTACCGTTTCGAGAACCGGATACTCATCATATTCAAAGTGGTTTTGCTTCAAAACGGCCATACGTTCGCCCGGGGTGATGTGCACCTCTCCCGAGTTTGATTCAATTTCACCGGACAAAATTTTCAAAAATGTTGATTTACCGGCTCCATTGGCGCCGATGAGGCCGTAACAGTTTCCTGGTGTGAATTTGATATTTACATCTTCAAAAAGTGCACGTTTTCCGTAGCGGAGCGTGATGCCGCTTGTACTGATCATTAAGCATACCATCCTTTATTGGTTAATCTGCATACTGCATGAATAGCAAGTTGCGTAAATCATGGATTCAATATCCCGATGCCTATTCTGGCACCATATTATAACACAAAAAAGCGGCAAATTCGAAAATTGGCCGCTTTTTACTTATTAAAGATTTGGTAAATGTACTGTTCATGCAGGCATTTCCTACTTTAACATATTTGGCTCACTTTTGTTAGCCCTGTTTACCTTCCTCGTGGTGAATGCGGAGTGTTTCGCCATGACCAAGCACCCGAATCCGCTCTTTACCAATGCCTAAACGTTCACGTTCAACTTCCAGCCGATCCAGCGCTTCCTTGGGCGTATCATCCGCCAGCTTGAATGTGCCGTAATGCATTGGCACCATGAGCTGTGAGCCGGATTCAACGAACCCCTGCAGCGCTTCTTCGGGTGTCACATGCTGAGAAGTCATGAACCATTCCGGATCGTAGGCACCGATGGGCATCAGGGTAACCCCAATGTCAAAGCGTTCTCCAATCGTTTTGAAACCCTGGAAGTAACCTGTATCACCTACAAAATACAACACAGGCGGACCGCCTGATGTTTTGGATGTATCGTTCTTCCCTGATTCCGTGGATGATTCATCCTGATTGCTTGATGTTGCAGCACTTTCCGCTGCTGAAGTCGTTGCCGAATGATTCGATTCCAATACATAACCGCCCCAATGGGACGTATTGGTATCAAACAACGTTCGGCGCGTCCAGTGCTGTGCAGGAACAAAGGTTATTTTGACTCCGCCCAGTGTCATATGATCCCACCATTTCATCTCCTGGCATCGATGAAATCCTTTGCGAATCATCTTACGCTTCAGACCATCGGGTACGATCAGCAACGTCTTGGCTGTAATCAGCTTACGCAAGGAAGCCAGATGCAGATGATCATAGTGGGAATGGGATATCAGAATCACATCCAACGGTGGAATATCCTGAATCGGAATGCCGGGGGCACCGAGCCTTCGTTGAAATCCCATTTTTTCGGCCCACACCGGGTCAGTCACGATGTTCAATCCATAATATTGAATGAAAAACGTGGAGTGACCAATCCAGGTAATACTTGTGTCATCCCGGTTGGCATGCAGATAATCCAGTTCAGGCGGGTGTTTGGGCACGGTGTAGGAGTAATCCTTCACTTTGCTCCGCCGTTGCTCCCTCCATTGTTTGAATTCCTTCAGCGTTTTGTCCGTACTTACATTATCGATATTGTTATAACGGATTTTCGGCATGAAAGGGCCCTCCTCCCTTCCTCATTTCTTAACAAGAGATTACCCCAAACGGGAATGGACGTACCAACCAATCAATCCTTTGGGTTCTTATATACGGCCAGATATACAAACAGAAAGACAATAGCAGCCGCAATGATCAGTGGAGGGGCGTACATAATGGTGAATGTCTCAAAAAAGCTTAATCCGGTTATACCGGGTATCCCCGTGACTCCCTCAGTAGTGACCATGAACAGACTCATCCTTTCTTTTTACCAGAATTACCGCGCACATAATTGGCATCAAACAGGAACAGCTTCATAATCAGCACAAGCGAAGGAATGAGCACGAGTAAACCCAGACTAAACGCTGTAATGAGCGCAATCCCCATCGTGCGATTCGTAAAGCCGTCGTAAATATTGATGTAAGGATACAGAATGTACGGAAGATGGGATCGCCCGTAACCATACCAGGCAAAGGCAAACTGAAGCATGACAGCAACAAAACACCAACCTAGATATTTACTTTTCCACACCAGCGACACGGCAATAACAAAACAAATAAACGAAGCGATGAACATCCACGAAATATTCACCATCTGCTCAAAGTGTTCGGGATTCTGTTTGTTAATCTGCAGAAAAGCCAGAAAGCTTGCAAAAATGGTAGGCAAACTCCAGAGCAGCGCGTACTCTCGAAGCACCTCATATGCCGGCTCATCCCCCGCCCGTTTTGCATAATAGGATAGAAACATCGCCGAGATGTAGAGCACACTAACCAGTGCAAGCAAAACAACCGACCATGTATAGGGATTCGTCAAAAATTCACGCCAGCGAAAAAATACCTGATCGCCCACCTCTTCAATGATCCCGCCTTCGGATATTGCCAAAATGGTGGAGAACACGGCTGGAATCAGCAATCCCGTCGCCCCGTACAATGCCATATAGATCCGGCTGTTCTGCCCATGATTGCCATAGGTATTGTAGGCGTAATACACGCCCCGGATCGCAAGCAGTACAATGGCCAGGGAACCCGGAACCAGCAAAGCAGTCCCGTAATAAAAGGCGCTATCCGGATAAAACCCGACCAGTCCGACCACAAAAAAGATCAAAAACACATTCGTCACTTCCCACACGGGAGACAGGTAGCGCTGAATGATGTTATGAATTTTGTTCTCATGCCCGGTCAAAATGCTATAAAAGCTGAAGAACCCGGCGCCAAAATCAATCGAAGCAACGATCAGGTAACCGAACAAAAACGTCCATAATATTGCGATGCCTGCAATTTCGAAACTCAATGCACGATCCCTCCTTCAAGCCCCAGAGACTCTAGTTCCTTCTCTGCTTCCTTGTTACGGAACAGCTTGCTGAGTACCCGAATGCACGAGAAACACAGGATCAGATACAGCAAGATGAACAACACTAACATCCATCCTACCGAAGTTGACGTCGTGGCTGCTTCCGCCACCTTCATATATCCGCGTAAGATCCAAGGCTGCCTGCCAACTTCAGCGAACATCCACCCCAACTCGATCGCAATCATGGCCAGAGGCCCCAGCAAGACGATGCCAAGCAGCAGCCATTTGGGATAGGGCTTGCGCCCTGGCAACCACCGCCGCAGTACATATAACACAGGAATCATCAGTATAATCACTCCCGTTGTGACCTTCAGGTCGAACATATAGTGAATAGACAACGGTGGTCTCAGATCCGCCGGAAATTCTTCGAGACCCTTCACTTCCGTATCTGGTCGATTACCCGCCAAAATGCTAAGGGCATACGGTATCTCAATCGCATATTTCACTTCATTATTCTCATCCAAAATACCCCCATAGACGAGGGGTGCCTCTTTCATCGTCTTGAAATGCCATTCTGCGGCAGCCAGCTTCTCCGGCTGATATTTCGCGAGGAATTTACCGGAGGAATCGCCGATCATGACGGTACTGATGGCAAATACGAGCGCAGATACCGTCGTGAGTTTCAGTGCTTTTTTGTAATACACATGATCCCGTCCCCGAAGCAAACTGAAGGCGGCGATCCCCGCCAGAATACCTGCACTCAAGGTGTAGGATGAGGCGAGTACATGGGACACTTTGGTTGGCGTTGCCGGATTCAACATGGCAGCAATCGGATGGATGTCCTTCATGATGCCATTAATCAGGGTGAATCCCTGAGGCTGGTTCATGAATGAGTTCACCGTTGTAATAAAAATCGCAGATGCTGATGAGCCGAGAGCGACCGGAATCAACAGCAGCATATGCGTATATTTCTTTTTGAAACGATCCCACGTATAGAGGTAAATTCCAAGAAAGATCGCCTCTATAAAAAAGGCAAACGTCTCCATGAACAGCGGCAGGGCGATTGCCTGACCCGCTACCCGCATAAACATCGGCCACAACAGACTGAGCTGTAATCCGATTGAGGTGCCTGTAACAACGCCAACGGCAACGGTGATGACAAAACCTCGCGCCCACCGGCGTGCCAGCAAGGTGTAATGCATATCATTGGTTCGGAGTCCTCGCCACTCCGCCAAGGCAATCATAAGTGGAACACCTACACCGATAGAGGCAAAAATAATGTGTACAAACAGGGTAAGGCCGGTTAGTATCCGGCTGAGCAAAACAGGGTCCAGGGATGACATGGTTACACTCCTCTTTCACATAATCGTTATGTACGACAGCAGTTACTCTGCTTGAACGTGTATCTCAATAACTCATGATTCGGATGATGCTCTTCACAACGGCATACAGCACAACCACAGCTGCAACCAGACAGACGATGATGAGTGTTTTCTCTTGTTTACGGAACATATACCTGCCGTCCTCCTTTTGCATGGGATGCAAATTATGGCTCTATAGACAGTTTGCAAAAGAAGTTGTTTTTTTATCCGGGGAAATTGAAAAACAAAAAAAGCCTTTCCCCTTATCACGCTCACGCGCTGAAAGGGAAAGGCCCTATCCGTAGGTCTCGTACATAAACATTATTCATAAAAAAGTGGAATACATTTCTTCATTAAATTCACACCAATACGTCCTGCTTGGGCAGTCGAACCTTGAACGTACTTCCTTTGTCCGGTGCAGATATAAAAGTCAGCGTACCCTTGTGATCCTCTACAATTTTACGAGAAATGTACAACCCGATTCCTGTTCCGCCGATCTGCCGATGATCCGAATTATCGACCCGATAGAATTTGTTGAACAGCATGTCCTTCTCTTGCTCCGCAATCCCTATTCCGTAATCGCGCACATCAAGACATAACCATTCCTCTTCTTCCCATAATGTTACATCAATACGATCGGCTCCCGGAGAATACTTGACGGCATTCCCCACCAGATTATGCAGAACCTGAACCATCCTGTTCTGGTCAGCATAAGCAAAGAAGTCTCCATTAAACGTATGCACGTAGATCCGTTGGGCAGACTTCATATTCCACTGTTCGGCAACCCCTTCTACCAACTCAACCAGCGGTACATACGTCATGTGGTAAGTCATACCTTCGTTGTCGAGGCGCTGAATATCGAGTACATCATCGAGCAAACTGCTCAGCCGCTTGCCCTCCGAAGAGATGGTCTGCATGAATTCCCGCTGCTGAGTTGCCGGAAGGTCATACATCATCATTAATTCCACATATCCCATAATGGTGGCTACAGGCGTTCGAAGCTCATGAGATACCACGCTGATCAGCTCATTTTTCATCCGATCCAACCGTTCTTCTCCTGTCCGGTCGCGGAACACCAGCAGAAACCCATGGTTTTTACCGGGGACATCCATCTGCTTCATGTACAAGGAAAATACACTTTTATCCACATTATTAAATATAAATTCAGTCTCGATAAACGCTGTTTCTCCATTCAGGAATGCTCTCGTCTGTTCCATCAGATTGAAGTTGTCCGTTAATACCATCGTATCAATCGCCTGCGCCAAATCTTCAATGGATCTGCCCATAAAATCACCCAAACCAAACATCTCTTCTATCCTTCGGTTGACGATGGTTATGGTCCCTGAACGATCAGACATCACGAGCCCTTCCCGTACGGATTCAATAAATTGCTCACTGATATCTCGCTGTTCCTGAATGGCAATCTTCTCATTGAACAACTCCGAGTTCAGCTTCTCCAGCGCAAGGGCATGACGTACACGATCTTCTTCTGCTCTAGTCCGCTCCGTAATATCCTTAATAAACAGGTTATATAATGTCTCATTTTTGCCCAACTGGATCTCAACAATTTTGTACTCAATCGGAAATACGGAACCATCCCGTCGAATACCTGAAATTTCTTCAACGATGGTGTATCTTTTACCTTCAACATATTCAAATCGCTCTAGCAAATTCTTGATCTCCTTGCAGCTGGCCCCTTGAAAAAGAGATGGTGCTTCCTTGTGCAGGATCACTTCTTCCCGACGCAAACCAAACATTCTTTCAGCCTCTGGATTAAACTCAACGATCAACCCATTGGAGTCCACAGCGATAATCGCATCAATAGAGGATTCAATAATGGCACGTTTGACCTCTTCACTATTCTTGAGTTCCTTGGTACGCTCAATAACCCTGTCCTCCAGCGTTAACTTGTCGTGACGAATCTGCTCGAATTGTTCCAGCAGCACATCGGCCATTTTGCGCAAATTGCCAATCAGGATCTGTACTTCGGTTACATGGCTGGTTGGCCACTCCATCTTCCCATTTCGAAACAGCAGTCTCGGAAGAGAGCCTGTCATTCTGGTCAGTCTTAACAGCGGGCTAACAACCTTACTGCTGAGAGGAGCCGCTACGATCATGGAAGCCACGATGATGATGAACAGGGATTGCAGCGTGGTCAGATAAATGGATTCGATTCGGGGGTAATACTCGGACGAGTCAGTCACAATGAATACCCGATAAGGTGTTAACCTTGTCATTTCTGCTTCATAGATAAAAGAGGCTTGTTTCCAATGATTCAATACATCGCTGTAATGGATATTTGCGGAACTTAACAGAATGAGGTTATCCCTCGACTTCAGAAGACGGAATCTGTCCATGTCCAGATACTCGCCCACCTGTAGTGTATTCAAACCAGAAGCGACGACTGTATCATTGCGATTCAGCAGAATCACATTCACACCCAGTAGATGATGATAACGCGCCATATTCTGATCCATATTCTCAGAGGTAACGTACTCTTCATCAAGATCCTGAACAACCGCAGTTGCTGCATATTTCATATCACGTAATATGGCATCATTCATTTGCCCCAATTGTCTGCGGCTATCTGCGGATAACAGTACAAGAGAAACAAATACCACAAAGGCGACTACGTATTTAAACGCAATTCTTGTTAGTGGAATGGTTCCCATGCGTTTTGATTTATGTTCACCCGTGGTGATCCAAAAATCAACTACAATTCCCGCAATCAGCGCATTCACCATACCAATCACAGCAATATACATATACTCATACTTCAAATCGTCTATATTTAGACCCAACATAAAATGCCCGCCATAGATAACAGGAAGTAACATCACTACCCAAAAGACAGCATTAGCCTTGATTAAACTGCCATTCTTCCAGCGGATCTGCCAACCGAGCATCCAAATTAATTCCATGAAGTGGGCAAGCATGACAGTTAAATTGTGCGGCACAAAGCCGACAAAGACGGTATTCAGGAGATGGATAACTGTAAGGGTGACAAATCCATAGATGGCCCCATGCAAACGAAGAGCAATGAGTGCTGCCGCGCTACCAATCATAAACTGTACACCATAGAATAAAGTAAACGGAAAAATAGTGCTTAGTGAGCCCAGAATGATCAGAATGCTGGTCCCAATCCAGGGTATTCTCAGCTTCAACACGACCCAATCCAGCATTTGTCTTGCCTTTATACGATCCATAAGCAATTGCCCTCATGGATCATTTTTTCTTCTGTTTTCAACAACAACGTTGGTTCCCCCTATAAACTTAAGCGGATACAATATTACTTTTTTCCCCTTAACTCGTTCTGATCCATTATACTGTAATTAATACTTGGTGCAGCTTTGGGAAATTCTGATTGATCGGCAACCAAACTGCATTCATGCTAGAATATTGAAGTTCATGCAAAAAGCTTATTCTTTCTCTACATATACATCCTATATTTTGGGATAGAAACATTAAAAAATTTGCGGCATTTATTCGCAATTCACCTTGTTTTTTTAGCATTTTCTTAACATATTATTTTCACCAGGAGTGTGACCCTATGACTATCAAAGTACTTCTTATAGAAGATGAGAAAAATCTGGCCGACATGATTGCTTTCTTTCTTGAGGAGGAAGGATACATCACTGAACGGGTTCATCATGCCCGCGAGGCACTTCAACTGTTTCCACAATTCCAGCCGGATATTGTTGTAACGGATCTCATGCTTCCTGAAATGGATGGAAATGATCTCGTAGATGCCTTTCGCCAGCACTCCACTGTGCCCATTCTGATGATCTCGGCAAGCACCATGCTGAATGATCGACTTCGTGCATTGCATAATGGTGCGGATGACTTTCTGTGCAAACCATTTAGTTTGAAAGAGTTGGATGCCCGGATTAAAGCACTGCTGCGAAGATCAATCATTTCCTATAAGGATAAACCGGTAAAAGAAGACAAGCAGACAGAGGTTACTGGACATGTGAATGTGAATGAGTACAGAAGAACTCTGTTTGTGGATGGTGTTGAAATCGAGGTCACTCATATTGAGTTTGAGATTATGAAGGAATTGTACCGCAATCCAGGTAAAGTGTTCACCCGCAATGAGCTGATGGATCGGATCAAAGGCTCCGAACGCGCCTATCTGGATCGTACCATTGATGTTCATATCTCAAGTCTGCGTAAAAAAATTGAGCCTGACCCCAAGAACCCACGTTATATTAAGACTGTTTGGGGAACAGGCTATAAATATGTGATCTAATACGATCGTAACAATTAAAAAGTTAAACATCTTTGGCCATATCTCTCTTTTATCTCATGGATAAGATGGGTGGTATGGCTATTTCTGATTTATGGATAGACGAAGAATGAAACCAATTTTCCATATCCTTGATTAGTTGATTCGGGTCTTGCTCGTTCCAGAGAATCATCTTTATCTCACCTGTACCTGTAATCTCTTGCAGGTGACGCTTCCGAATAAGGGATTTGAAATCCGTAATGACCAGTAACGGAAGTTGTGGCATAAAAGCCCGAATGGCATTTGCTGCTGACACCGCTTCTTCGGCAACCTGATAATCAACAATACAATAACGGGCATTTTCCCAATTTCCCCGATGTGTTTCTATCGCAGAACCAGATGTTGAGTCCTCAATCCAGTTCCTGAACAATTGAATAATATTCTCATATGCAATACGACGTTTTCCATCCGAGAGCACGGTAATGGGTTCCATAGGTATAACCTCCAGTTGATTCTTATCTTTATTGTGCCAATTTTCGTTTAAAAATGTTTGTGCGTGAACATGAAAGAAGTGTTAACAAATTTCGTACTTCTTCACATTAAGTGTTAGAAACGTCCACTTCACTTCTGGATGATTTCGCAGATTCCACACATTGATGTAAAATAGAGAAATACCCGTGTGATTTAATTTACGGGAAGTTAAAGATGAATCTGGTACTATAGGAGGTTACATTGATGAATATTGTTTCCATTGAACCAACACCGAGTCCAAATACGATGATGTTACATCTCGATGAACGTCTGGAGGACGGAATTCGCAAAACATATACACTGGACAACGAACGATCTGCTCCGGCGTTCATTCGCCAGATGCTTCATATTCCCGGTGTAAAGAGTGTGTTCCACACAACAGACTTTGTGGCACTTGATCGTAAAGGGAATGCCGACTGGTCCGTTATCTTGGGCGAAGTCCAAAACCGCCTTGGACAGCAAGGCATTGATCTGGACTGGATTGAATCCGAAGATGGTTCAGGCGAGCACTTCGGAGAAGCACAGGTATTTGTACAATTCTTCCGTGGCGTACCGATGCAAATTAGGGTCAAGGCCGGGGTCAAGGAAGAACGAATCTCGTTGTCAGACCGTTTTGTTAAAGCCGTGACGGAAGTCGCCAGTGCAACGATGATCAAAGAACGTAAATTGAGTGATTACGGTGTTCGATATGGTGAATTACCGGACATTGCACGTGAAGTCGAGCAGGAATTGGAAGCCGCTTACCCGCCGGAACGGCTGGAGCAGGTCATCAAACAGGCCATTGAACATGGTACCAAATCCGAAGAGTTCGTCGAGCGCCGCCGTGAATTGGATGGAGCCGAACTTGAAGAGGCTCTGCGAAACGAGGACTGGAATGTTCGCTATGCGGCATTTGACGGTATGGAACCTACAGCAGAAAGACTGCCTCTCGTAGCCCATGCCTTGCATGACAACAAAATGCAGATACGTCGCTTGGCTGTCGTATACCTGGGTGACATTCGTACACCGGAAGCGATGGAATTGCTGTATGAAGCACTCCAGGACAGTTCTCCTGCGGTACGCCGTACTGCCGGGGATACCTTGTCGGATATCGGTGATCCTGCCGCCACTCCAGCCATGACAGCTACGTTATCCGATAAAAGTAAACTTGTACGCTGGCGTGCAGCACGTTTTCTCTATGAGGTCGGAACTGAAGAAGCAGAGCAAGCGTTGCGCGTTGCAGCCGATGATCCTGAATTTGAAGTCAGCCTGCAGGCCAAGATGGCTCTGGAGCGGATCGAATCGGGCGAACAGGCTGCTGGAACGGTATGGCAGCAGATGGCTGGCCGTAACAAAAAAGAGGAATAGTCGTCTCTCAGACCTCACATCCAACAATTGTTATTGCACTGGAAAACCATGCGCGTTATACTGATTGTCTGTTTACTAAACAGGACACACGGTGTTAAGTTGTGTTGTTCATAATTTCATAGACAATAGATACACCTCATCCATTGATGGTGAGGTAGAGGTCGCGGGTGCGATCAGTACGCTGATGGAGGCGCTAAGGAGCCGCTTATGAGATCAGCCGAAAGGTGTACCCGCCGAAGCTCGCTGGACGTTCCTTATACGGTCCGGTGAGCTGGGGCTGCTGTCGAAAGGCGCAGAACTGTCACGGAAGTACATTTCCTTTATATAAAGGTATGAATTCTTCTGTGTTGAGCTATCTTAATCATCTGGGACATGGTGCGGACATTGAAATATTAAAGACCGCAGGCTGATGCCTGTGGTCTTTTTGTTTTTATGAATTCAAGTATCGCAAACATCAGTATATCGAATGAAGGAGTGTTTCCATGCAAGACCGCAGTAACCCAACAACAACAACAACAACTGGACCTTCCCTGAAAAAAGGATTACGCGCACGCCATATGACGATGATCGCTCTCGGTGGCTCAATTGGTACCGGGCTGTTTCTCGCAAGTGGTACCGCCATCTCAACCGCAGGCCCTGGTGGAGCATTAATTGCCTATGTGGCCGTTGGCATCATGGTTTATTTCCTAATGACCAGCCTTGGTGAGCTTGCTACCTTTATGCCGGACTCCGGTTCATTTAATACGTATGCCGCACGTTTTGTCGATCCTGCTCTCGGGTTCGCCATGGGCTGGAACTTTTGGTACAACTGGGCGGTAACCATTGCAGCAGAGCTTGCTGCCGCTACTGTACTCATTAAATACTGGTTCCCCGACAGTTCATCCATGTTATGGAGCTTATTGTTCCTCGTGCTGATCTTTTCCTTGAACGTGTTGTCTGTTAAAGGCTATGGAGAGTCCGAGTACTGGTTCGCCATTATCAAAGTCGCTACTGTTATCATCTTCCTGGCCGTTGGTGTGCTCATGATCTTTGGTATTATGGGCGGAGAAACCGTTGGATTCAGCAACTTCACCATCGGTGATGCGCCCATCCATGGCGGATTCTTCGCTGTGCTTGGTGTGTTCATGGCTGCGGGATTCTCATTTCAAGGTACCGAGCTTATCGGAGTAGCTGCCGGTGAAAGTGAAAACCCGCGCGAAAATGTACCTCGTGCAATTCGTCAGGTATTTTGGCGCATTCTGATTTTTTACATTTTGGCGATTACCGTGATCAGTCTGATCATCCCGTATACGCATCCGAATCTGCTCAAAGGTGACCTGGAAAATATCGGTGTCAGCCCGTTCACACTGGTGTTTGAGAAAGCTGGCCTCGCCATTGCGGCTTCCGTCATGAATGCCGTTATTCTGACTTCTGTACTCTCTGCCGGTAACTCAGGCATGTATGCTTCAAGCCGGGTTCTCTATGCCCTTGCCCGTGATGGTAAAGCCCCTCGTTTCTTGGGCAAGTTGAACAAAAAGGGTATTCCAATGAATGCACTTTTGCTTACAACAGCCGTTGGTATGTTGGCATTCCTTGCCTCGCTGTTCGGTGATGGGATTGTGTACACGTGGTTGCTGAATGCATCCGGTATGTGTGGTTTTATCACTTGGCTGGGTATCGCCATAAGTCATTATCGCTTCCGTCGTGCATACGTTGCACAAGGCAGGGATCTGAGCGATCTGCCTTACCGTGCACGCTGGTTCCCGTTTGGGCCGATCTTTGCTTTTGTCCTGTGTATCATCGTGATCATCGGACAGAACTATCAGGCATTCACAGGTGATCAGATCGACTGGAGTGGAGCCATCGTTGCCTACTTGAGCGTACCCCTGTTCCTGGTATTGTGGCTCGGTTACAAATGGATCAAAAAGACCAAAGTGGTGCCGCTGCAGGAATGTGATTTCACACCTACCGATTCACCAACTGGTAAGCACTAACGAAGCAATATTTACACTTGCCACTTCGATGACAGAATAACCTTCCGATCGCTGTTATCCCCAGATTTTTTGATTCACTTTTACAAAGGTGAAAATCTGGTGATAAAGGCGAAGCGTATGCTTACGAAGTAGCTTTCTTGCAGAAAGCTTTTAGCTTCGCTTCTTCACGTTATTTCTGTCCTCTACGTTCTCATGTAAATGGTTAGTTCAGCTTATACAACTGATACGATTTAACTTCATATTAAAAAAAACTCCCCTTGGCGTTGCAGTTTTCCTACTGTAGTGAAACGGGGAGGTTTTGTTTTGGTTCGACTCTCCCCCTTCGAACATTTCTGTACATCCTTTCGTCCCTGTCCATATTTTGTATAGGTCGGTAAGTAGAATAGAGAAAGGTATACTATTTTTCTTGGACAACGGGAGTTGATGTATAATGAAAAAATTCTCTATCCTGCTCGTTCTATTGGGCATCCTGATCATCAGCTTTCCTTTCCTGCGGGAAACGTATTATGACTGGCAGCAAACCCGTGTCATGAACGATCTGGAGCAATTGCAAAACGGCTTGTCTAAGCTTAATCACTCCTTCGAACAAGGCATACAGGATGCAGTTTCTGCCGAGCCAACTACTGACAATACAGGTACAGTGCAAGAGGCCTCCTCGGATACGTTGGGGGTACTATCGATTGACAAGATTGATGTCCGTTTACCGATTCTGGAGGGTGCAACGGAAGCCAACATGAAGGTAGCTGCAACCCATCTTGTTGAAACCACCCGTATCGGGAACAAAGGTAATGCTGCCATAGCGGCTCATCGCGCCCACAAAAAAGGACGGCTGTTCAATCGTCTGGGAGAACTCCAGATTGGTGATTCTATGGAAGTCACCCTGGCAGATCGAACGATTATCCAATACAAGGTAGATCAGATATCCGTTGTGGAGCCAACTGACTTATCTGTGCTGGAGGATCCCGGGCTTGGACAGGTCCTTACCTTGATTACCTGTGATCCACTCGTCAATCCAACACATCGCCTAATTGTAAGAGCTATTGCAGTGAAACCAACTGTTACGGGGACCTGATCCTCCCTAAATATCACCCAAAAATACCCTCTAGCATATTCACACGTCGACGCTAAGTCTTCGTAGTGATTGCTAGAGGGTATTTCTATCTACACACGATGAATTTTAGATACTGCGTGTTTCGATCTAGCGATGAAGCTGTTGTCTGCGGCGGAAGTACATGAATCCCGCGCTACCTAGCGCCATCAGCATCATGCCCACAGCAGTGTAAGCCATTGTGCTCTCTTCACCTGTTTGTGGCAGCATTCCCTGAGATCCAGAATTTCCGTTTGGCTGTGATGCAGAATTTCCATTGCCCTGTGATCCATCTGTATCCGTTCCAGCAGGAGGTGCGAGTGCACCATCCCCATCAGGTGCATCTGTATCCCCAACTGGAGGTGCAGTGTCGTCACCGTTCGAATCGCCTGGTGTCGGTGTCACTCCCCCGGAATCTTCATCTGTCGGACTTTCGGTTCCTCCCCCAGACTCTGTAGGTTCAGTTACAACCGTGCCTGGAACCGACGGAATTGGTTTTCCTGGTTCCGGAGTTACTGGTTTCTCTGGATCTGGTGTTACACCCGTAGTAGGTGTTCCCGGATTATAAGGTCCACTAGACCCACCACCCGATACCGGGATAGCCTGATTTGTTTTTTCCACAACTACAGCTTCGGTTTGTATGTTCGTAATTTCAAATGGTACTGGTGTTGTTTCCAACATGTATCCGTTAGGCGCTTTTATTTCAACCAACTGATATTTATTGATATCCAAGCCTTCAAGTACAATTTCACCTTGTTGATTGGTTGTCAATGTAGCTTCATCTAGACCTGTTACCTTGTGGAACTCCCAATTCCCATTTGCATCCATCAATGCAGTTTGAGCCCGTAATTCAAATACAGCTCCTTGAAGGTACTGAGTTCGACCCGCATTGGTTTTAATCAATTTCACAGAACGATCATTTTTTTTATTTTCAATGGTTAATTGAGTTTCCGGTTTGATAATAGATACAAGGGTCTCCGGCTGTTCAATAACAAAGCCTTCTGCCTTGGTCTCTACCAATGTATATGAACCATAATCCAAACCATCGAATTCAATGACCCCATTTAGGTCGGTTACTTTTGTATCGATGACAATGTTGGAACGATCACGCAATTCGAATTCAATTCCGCTTAATACGGACTTATCCTTGGCATTTACTTTGGTAACGACAAGTTTACCACCTACACCCATTGCATTAGACTTCGTCAATGTAATACTCTCCGTCTGATTCTCTACAATCGTAAACGGAATTGGTGTAGCATCCAATTGATAAAACTCAGGTGCCACGACTTCTACCAGCTCATAATCCCCTGGCGACAGTCCACCTTTGGCGATCTTTCCATCTTCCCCTGTCGTTAACTCATCGATTTTCTCTCGCGTTGCGCCGTCCTTGGAGTACAATTCGAAAGTTGCACCCTTAAGTGTCTTGGAGGAGTCCACCGCATCTACCTTGGTTAATTCAAACCCTTGACGAATCTTTTTATTTTCAATTTCAAAAGCGATATCCGCATCCTTGAATTCAATCGTTTTACCTGAGGCAGAGCCATATTCAGGATCAACCAAATATCCTGCCGGTGCAGATAATTCTTTTAACTTATAAGGTACACCGTTGGTTAGATTGTTTAATCGATAGTTTCTGGAGCTTTCAACCACACCATTCTCGTCCGTTGGGTTCAATGTTTCCAGAAGCGTAGTTCCAGACGCATTATAGATTGCAAATATTGCACCCTCCAGCGGAACTCCTGCATCACTGACTTTGTGAATTCTGATTTTGCCCAGACCTGTAGAGGCTCCTCCACCTGCTCCAGCCAAGGAAACTTTGATTCCCGACTGATTACCTTCCCCGATTACCGAGGAAGATTGGCCTGCAAATTCAACCTTATTCTCAATTCGGGCGCCATGATCGGCATTAATATAAGACTGATATTCCAAAATGAATGCAGTATGGATATCTTTCTTGAAGGTGAAGGTAAATGTATTGCCCTCCACGTCCAATTCATAATCAGCCGGATCAACAAGTCCAGCTTTGGTGGATACATTGCCTGAATTGTTGGCAGGTAAATTGGTTGCATATAATTTCAATGAATCAGCCAATAAAATCTGGTTCTCTGACAAGGTATCTGTTAATTGGTTACCCGCAGGAATGAAAGATTGACTTGGATTGATATTTACCGTCCATGATGCTTTATCCGTTGTACCTTCTTGCTTCCCTGTTTTGCGGACGTATACACCACCGTTGGCAGGTGTAACACTGGCTGATCTATTAAATCGTATTGCACCACCCTCACCATCCGTCAGAACAGCCTGGTTGGCATATGCGCCTGCGACAGAATATGGTCCATCCAGACTTGTTTCGTACTGAATGCGATAAGCCATTTTGCCCATGTTACCCAGATCCAACGCAAAACCTTTACCGTCCGGGTTCAACTGGAATTGACCAGGTGTGAGCAGAACCTCGCTACCCACAGCAGTAACATTATTGGCTCCCTGCAACTCTAACTCATGAACTTTCAATGAGCCGTCTACAAAAGATTGGTCTCCAGTGTAAGCATCCTTAAGAATTGCATCCTGAATATCAAACAAATTGTAGTTTACATCGATTGTCCAGGTGATCTTTTTATCTTTGGCGCTATATTCACCCTTTTTGTTACCATTTTGAATCGTGTAGTCTTGCGGTTTGACCGCAGCAGATTTGGTAATCGAAGTCTGTTTTGCATCAGACTCTTCCCAATCGATCTTCGCCGAGTTGCGATATTCATCATTCGTTGGCATACCTGCTGTGGGATCGAAGCTTGTCTTATAAGTGATAACATGCTCCGTACTAAGCGTTACGCCGTCCTTCAAGCGAAGTGAGAATCCTTTTTCATACGTTGGATCAGCCGGGTCTGGAGTCAGTTCAAAGTCGTCTTTGTTAACACCACTCACTTGAAGACTACCCGGAATCAGTTTCATATGTCTGCCTTCGTAATTGTCGGTGATGACGATATCCGTCATGTCCTGCAAATCACGGTTCACAACAATCTGCCATTCGATTTCTTTTGTGTTGAAGTTTTCACTTTTTACACTCTTTGCAAAAATGACTTCCTGAACGTCTCTTCGGCCTGTTTTGGAAGTGCCATCATACATGTTCACTGTGTTCGTAATGGTGTCGTTTGTATAAACACGATGAATGGATTGTGTATCATATTCGATCTCATAGGCCTTTGTAATATCATTCTTAAAATGTAATTTGAAGCCATTATCGAACCCTGTACCCATCGCTTCGAGTGTGTATTCATTTGGATTGATCAGTGTTCTGTTGGAAGCCGCTCCACTTGCATTAATGTCCACTTGATACACTTTGACGGAATTGTTGATCAGTTGCTGTTTTGCCGTATCAAAGCGGTCTTCAATCCATGCATTCGTTTGCATAATTTCTTGCTGATTGTAGTTATATTGTACTTTCCATGTGACCGTCTGTGTCACCGGATCATACGCACTATCTTGCCCTGATTTGTTCAAAGGCTCATTAAAACTCACACGAACTCGGCCAATATCTGTTTCGTTGTGCTCGCTCTGATCTGTTGTAAGCGCAACCTGGTTTTGATACTCCACGTTAGTGAACGGAGCAGTGGTTGGTGCTTTAACACTTGTCGTATAGGTTACACGATAGGCCTTATCTGTATCTCCCAATTGAATTGGAAACTGTGGTTCCGTTTGAACTACTGGGCCTTCTTTAACAGATCCATTCAATTGCACTTCCAATTCGCGAATTTCGATGTTGCCCTTGAGCTCCAGCTCTGCTGGGAACGTGTCTGCAAGAACAGCATTTTTCATAGCCTTCTCGCCTTGGTTAAAATCTACAGTCCATTTAATTTCATCCGAGTTGAAGTTCTCTTTGTTTGCGCTTCCCGATTTCTTCAACTTATCTACGGCTGTGTTGGCAAAATGTACATCAATGATGCCCTGCCCCACGGAACTAAAGTCTATCTGTTGTTTCAAGCCATCTTCCATCTTGCTCTCATCGAACTTAATCCACACGTAGAAGTTGCCTTCCAGCTTCGCATGCTCGATCAGTTCATTAAAGGTAAAGATGATTGTGCCATCTGGATTCACCACATACTCCCCAACACCGCCATCCAGATTACCCTTAAGCTGCGATCCGATGATGAATTTATCGGGCAAGTTAAAGGTGAACGTAGAGCCATCGCTGTAGTTGTGGTTGTCATCTGCAAGTCCCCATGTAAAGACTACAGCCACCTCATCCTGAATGCGTGGTCGAATATTCTCGATTTTATCTCCTTTGACTTCAATCGTGCCATTCCCGTTGTCTTCTGGTTCCTGATTGTACATCTGCACACTGGTAATCAATTGATCTGTAATTACCGGACCTGCAGCTGCCATTGCTAAACTGCTCTGGTTGAGGTTTCCCTCACCCTCTTCTTCCGGAGTGGCAGCAACGTCAACGTTGTTGACCTCTTCCGAACCTGCCAAACCTTCTTCTGATGCTGTATCGCTGATTGCACTGGCTGGCAAGTTAGTTAATTCATCCTGAGCATGCATTGTTGGTGTAAATATCCAACCCTGCATCATTTGCGTGACCAGTAACAGAGCAATGATCACTATGCTCACTTTTTTCCTCATTGTTTGCATATCCTCCTCGTACGTAGTGTTGGCATACGCCGAAGATTAGAATAGCAAAGCGACATATACAAAAAATAGACAACACTAAAATCCTCGTTTTTGAACAAATAATTGAACACAAAAAAGGATACTCCTCAAGCGGAGCATCCTGTTCAAACGGTTGTTATAGTGTCCAATTAATTTTGACGCGCAGATCCGTAGTACCTTCCATTTTGGACACATAATAAGATATCGATTTCATGCCAAGTTGGTACAAATCCTGCAAATCTTCAATCAGTCCAGCCTCCGTACCCTTGTACCTGAATGTCAGCGAGGTTCCGCCTTCCTTCAGCTTACTCTGAACTTTGGTCTTCAGCGCAGCATGGCCTTTAACAGCATCCTGTTCATCATACAGGGAATAGTCCAGAGCATGGTACAGCTTCTGATAAGCGGCTTTTTTGCTATCTCCGGCCTTCACCAGCTTTAATAAAGCTTCTCGATATGGGGCAGGCGCAGCGGGGTACTTGCTTTTGCCTGTCCAGATATGGTCACGTGCCATCTCATCATCACTCAGCAAATAGTAGCTGTGGCTAACCTTACCTTTGCGGTCAGGGGTAGGATCATCCCAGGTGGTGTCCATGTGATACCACTTGCCGTCCAGGTTCACGA
The DNA here is from genome assembly GCF_001029205.1 of Paenibacillus sp. VT-400. Lineage (NCBI taxonomy): Bacteria > Bacillati > Bacillota > Bacilli > Caryophanales > Paenibacillaceae > Paenibacillus > Paenibacillus sp. VT-400. The sequence continues at coordinate 64,152 of NZ_LELF01000065.1, forward strand.
TATTCCAGGCATGAAGCTGCCCGCCCGCTGTACCTTCCACAATCCGGTTATCGATACCTACTCGCTCCAGCATCCGATATGCCAACAGTGAATATCCCTGACAGACGGTACTGCCTGTAACAAGCCCGTCATAGGCCGTATATTTCTTCAACGAAGTATCATAGGAAAGGTTAAGCACAATCCAGTCATGGATGACCTTGACCTTCTCATGATCCGTCATGCCTGGTTTGATGATTTCTTTCAACACGTTTGTGACTTTACGATTCACATAATCGGTCTGCTCCTTGGTCTCCCGATAGGAGAGAGTCACATGCACCTCGGCCGACACATTGGAGCCTTTATAATTAAATGCATAACTTTTAACGGTATATTGAATATAGGGGTCACTCTTCATTGCCTCATCGATGGAGGTTTGTAATTGTTTTTTGAGGCCTTTCACATTGCCTTTGTATGTAAAAACAAGTTCCTCCGTTCGCTGTGACATTGCGGTAAGCAAGGTCTGGCGCAAATCTGTTGCCGTGGATATATCTGATGTTCCTGATGCAGCATACAGTTGATCCAGATCAACCGTACGTGGTAACGCTACAGCAATCAGACAGCCTGCCAGCAGTATGGTGATAATTCGTTTCCCGTTCTTACCCATGAAAGGAACCCACCCTTCTTTGCAAAGTTCTCACGCCCTATTGTATCACAAAAGGCTCTGTCGTCATTCTTCTAGTTTTGTCAAAGCAAATCAAAAGAGACCTTCTATGGAAGGTCCCTTTGATCTTCAGTTCAATAAATCACGATTACCCGTTATCTTCATCCTATGTTTCGTTTGGTCACGATATGAGTGATTCCTCGTCTAATACAGGCGATTACCACTCATAAACGTATCTGTTTTACCTTGAAGCTTCGCCAGCCGTTCCAATACCTGTGACGCTTCAGCTACCGTCACTTTACGTGCAGGCATGAATCGTCCTTCAATCGAAGGAAGCAATCCCAGCTTCAGACTCAGGGAGACCGCTCCCTTACTCGTAATGGCACTGGCATCCGCAATGTTGGGAAGATCCGATGGCAACGTATAGAATCCGGCCAGCTTCTCATAGCGTAAAATACGTACAAGCAGCACTGCCAACTCTTCACGTGTCATCTCTTCCTGCGGATTCAAATTCTGTTCAGGGTCCGCTCCGGCAAGCCAGCGCTGATCGATTAATGCCCGAACTGCCTTATAATACGGGCTGTCAGGCGTCACATCAGCGTATAACTTGTCATCTCCGTCCCCACTGTAGTACAGATCCATATTTGGATTAATCGCTCTTGCCAGATAGTTAAACCAATCTCCCCGGGTGATCACACGATCCGGGAATACGCGTCCCTGCTCATCAGCAAGCATTACGCCATGCTGTGTCATATTGCGCAGAGCTGCTTCGGCCACATGACCCAAGATATCCGTAGGTTCAGCCTTGGTTGCAGAGCTTGTGTCCCCGTATAAAAGCTTCCACTCTCCTGTGTTCGCATCCAGCGCTTCATAGTTGCCATAGATCGAATTCTCATCACGTGTAGGCATATAAGCAAGATTCACCCCCGCTGGGATGACTTGACCACCGTTCATACCATATCCGCCATAACGGGAATATGCGAGGATCAGCTTGAACTCCTCCAGATAGAGTGCCTTGGCCTCTTCATAACTGATAGCAGGCTTAACATCTGCCGGCAGTTGTTCAGGCGTTGCCGCAATACGTGTATAGAACTCGTTAATCGTCCCGTTGTTCAACACCTGTACTTGTGCCGTATCTTCCTTAACCGGAATTCCGTTCAGATAACGCTGGAACAAAAATGTGCGAGCATCATCCACCTCAATCACGTTAGCCAGTCGGAACTGCTCCGTTGCGTCTGGAACTAGCGCAATCACCGTGTCCATCGCCAGTTTCTCAGCCTGCTTCCGGGTTACCAATTTGCCTGCCTTCTCCTCAGCCGGCTTCTCCTGTTCCATCTCCGGTCCCATTCGTTGCATCATCGTATAACTGTAGATCTGCCCGGTAACTGCATCTACCTGTGCTGAGATATCCCGCATGAACATATAGGACATATTGGCACTTCGATCACTCCAGCTCAGACTCCACACCTGATTGTTCGGACTTGAGTAATATCCCTTACCCAGCTGGCTATGTTCCAGCTTATAACCCTTGGGAATATCAAAGTTTGTTGCGACCCGATTGGCGGCCTGCTGCACATTTAACCTCGTACCATTGGCCGGGACAAAAGGTGTTACATCACCTTTTAACTTCGTATCCTGCTGCAAAGAATCTTTATCTACAGCTTTACCTGTTAATGTATTAATCCGTTCCAACGTATTGGCTTCAATCGGAACAATACTGATATTTTTTGGTGTATATGCAAGGTAATACTGCTGACCCTGTTTGGAAGATAGACGATCTTTGGCGATATAAGCCAGTTCCACATCGAACTGTTCTTCAAACTGCTGTCTGGCCTTCTCTTCTGAAGCTGCCGGTTTCGATGAGGGATACTTGGCTTCAATAGTACCTCGTGAGTAACCTGTCACCAAACCACCTTCATCCACATTAATGTAGACTGTCTCTGCGTCAGATAACAATCCATCATGTTTTAACTGGTACCCGTATCGGTACTCTGTTCTGCCAAACAATGACTCTTGTTCGATGGAAGAATACAGATCTCCAAGCGGAGCATATTCACTTTCCTTAAGACCTGGAATCGCTTGGTACAACAGTGCCACGGCCTTTTCTTCAGCTTGAGCTTTGGTTAACTTCACATCTGATTCCGAGACATGTTTATCCAGGATATCCGACGGCAAATGTACACTTAACACTTCCCCTGTGCCTGCATGTACAGTTCCACTGAATCCCGACGTATGATTACCTTGTGTAATCTGGAACCCGATCTCCCACGCCTTGTAGTCTGGCGGTGGATAGGAATTAGGTGAATCGAATCGTGCAGATGAGATCGTTGCTTTTTTTAATAATGGAAATAATTTCAGTATATTTTCACTGGCTTGCCTGGATGAGATTTTCGCTCCCTCAGGCACGTCATTGCTCGTTGCGTCTAGTTGTTCATTTTCCCCCGTTGTCGCTTCGGTCAACTGCTCTGCTTGCGCGGCTGATGCACTGCCTGCAAAACCTGGTGTTTGCGAAGCAAGCAGCAGTGTTGCCATCGCTGCGGTTGTTGCTTTGGTTGCGAACATTTTCAAACGTAGATTAAACTTCCAATTCAAACTCAAATCTGGACCTCTCCCTTCAATTTCATACAAAGAAGCATAACAAATAACCTCGCATGAATATTGCCAGTCTATTCTATGATACCATAAGCTTCCTTTTTAATCGTCGTTTTCGGGGCAATTTTACAAATGTGAATTTCTGCATATTGCTAATAACAGCAAAAAAAACGCCAATTTCGTTGGCGTTTTCTCTGTTAGCCTGCACTCTTATGTAGGCTGAATCTACCTTGTCAACTACTCGCTTTAGACGAATCGTTCAACTTCGCCTGACCTTGGACATGGGTTTTCAAAAAGGGAATAACGGTATCCCAGAAGGCGGGATCTTCCTCAGAACAACTGTGTCCTCCGCTGTTGACCCATAGATGTTCAACAGGCGGATCGGCTTTGGACATAAAATATTCAAGCTCACTCGGGGGAATGAAATTATCTCCCTTGGAGTGCACCATAAGCATCGGCAGTTGCATCCCCCTGCGCCGTTCATTCAGCATCATCACCGGATCACGCTGACGATAAGATTTCAGAGATTCACCCAGTCGCCAGAACCAGATTCTCGGAATTAACTGGGCCAGTGGAAACAAGGGCAGACGCCGGCGTCTCAGCTCTGCACTGACGATTACTTCAAATTGCGATGGCATCGAGTCCGTAATCACTGCTGATACAGGAATTCCCTCCGTCACTGCAAGAATCGTACCCAATCCCCCCAAAGAATGACCAAGCACTCCGATGGCATCCGCATCAATCTCTGGTCGTGCAGTCGTATACTGCAACGCCGCGAGCAGATCATCCCGGAACAAGTAGGCAGATGCAGCACGAACCGGATCACTAGCCCCATGACTACGCACATCATACATAAATAAGGCATATCCAGCTTCCCAGATCGGACGTGCGTAACGAAGAACACGGGAGCGATTGGAGCCCCAGCCATGTGCAATAATAACGAGCGGCCATGGTTTCGGAATGTCGGCTCTGGCCGGGATGAACCAGCCATGCAATCGACCTCCCCCACTGTCAAAGGTCACATCCTCAAATGGCATTGGGGGTGTGAGTGTGATTGGAATCTTCTTGGGGGTTTGGCTCTTTACCGCTGCCTTCCATAATCCACCTGCCGTTACTGCGGCCACGGCGAGCATGCCGCCTATCATTGTTTTAGCTTTCACAGGGCATCTCTCCTCTCCGAATTCCGGCATACATCCATCATAAAACAATAGAATGAACGGCACGTTAAGCGACATGGGTTTTTATGATAAAGATTAATCCAACAACTAATTTAAAGGAACCATCATATATATACCCAAATATACATATTCCTCATCTGATGCTGAAATACTAGGCTTCAGCTGCTTCCACAAATCTCCGTGCACATGCTGCAATCTGCTCATGATCTCCTGCTACAAGAGCTTCTCGTGGTAAAAGTGCACTTCCCAGACCCACTGCAGCAGCGCCTGCTGCATAGTAGTCAGCAATGTTCTCTAGTGTGGCACCACCTGTTGCCAGCAGTGGAATATGATTCAGTGGAGCTTTGATCTCCCGCAGATACGGTATGCCCAGACTCGCCATCGGAAACAACTTCACAACTCGTGCTCCCGCTTCATGGGCAGCGACAATCTCCGTAGGTGTCATGGCTCCAGGCCAGATCTCGACACCATGTTCTACAGCATATTCAATGACAGACAGATCGACATTGGGAGACACCAGAAATTGTGCTCCTGCAGCGACTGCTTCCTTCGCCATCTGCACATTCAGTACCGTACCCGCTCCAACATAAGCCTTTCCTTCATGCCGCTCACGCCAGTCTGCAATAATATCATGTGCTCCAGGTGTGTTCAGTGTGACTTCCATTAGTCGGATGCCGCCACCTGTCATACCTTGTCCAGCTGTTACTGCCGCTTCGCGGCTTATACCGCGCACAATCGCGACCAGCCTCGACTCCAATAGTACTTCCGTCAGATTCATATCCAGTTCCCCTTGATTCATCAATTCGGCAGCCGAAGACAGGCAATCATGGTCACCGCTTTTCCGTTATTCATTATTGTAAAGCATATCCTCCCCTGGATGAAATACATTAATCCATTTCAATGTGAATGCATCTGTCACCAACTCTAGGATGTACTTTTATCACAATGCAAAAAACCTCTCCATGGAACATGGGCTGATTCACCCATTCAATTCCACGAAAGAGGCCGCATTTCGACTGAGAATACTAAGCATTTTCCAATACGTTATCCTTCTCCAAATCTTTAAAGTATCGATCGTTATATAACATGCTTGGATGTGTTGGATGATAGGCGAGTGCGATATCATTATGTTCCCGGGCCTTGGCACGGTTACCCATCCGGTCATAACACACACATAGTTGCAGATGCGGCATCCAGGTCCAAGCTGCTTCATTCAGCACTACCATAGGGTCATCAGGACGTACAGCACGAGTCGCCTGTTCGTACCAGAACAGGGCCTTGCGATAATCTTCACGGTCGGCAAAATAACCACCCAATCGACAGCAAATCTCGGCTCTTGGCAAATCATAGGCAAATGATCGGAACAACGCCGTGACTTCCTGTTCCGGATGTTCAAGTGCAGCTTCACAATCCGCAATTTTCTGGCAAGCAGCGATCTGATCTTCCACCCAGCCCAGTCCGGTATCCAGAAACTTCTCATAGTACTTTACCGCATCCTCATGTTGTCCGTGGTCCTTCAGTTCATTACCGAAATAATACAAGTCACGCGGCCCGAATTCCTCTCCGGCCTGTTCCCTTTTGCGATAGATCCGCAGATTCCGATCGGTATACTCCTTATCTTTCTTGTGGGTAACCGCTATATCACTATGCAGCAGATTGCCCGCTACAGCCAGATATTCATGCACCGCGCCAATCCAGCGAAATTGCCGATCCCGACGCACCAGACGATTCCGGCGCAGGCTGTAGGCTACCTTGCCATCTGCTGTGAATGACAGATTGTAATCCATCGTGACACTATCAACATCCGGGTCCAGCGAACGTTTCAAGGCGATCAATTTCGCCCGATCTTCCGGTTCGAACACATCGTCGGCATCCAGCCACAGAATATATTCACTCTTCGCCTGATCGAAGGCATAGTTGCGTGCTGCTGCAAAGTCATCCACCCATTCAAAATCAACGATACGATCCGTATATCTGGAAGCAATCTGACGGGTACGATCCGTTGATCCGGTATCCACGATTACAATCTCATCGGCAATACCGTTGACCGAGTCCAGACATCTGGCGAGGGAAGCTTCTTCATTTTTCACAATCATACACAGGGTAATACTGATCGTCTCCTCACCTCTTCTCGCCCTGCGATTAAAGGCGGAAACCCCCGGCAGTTCGGACAATCGATAGATGTGGTACGCAGGGAAATGAGTATCAACGAACAAACGAAAACCCAGTGCCTGAGCACGGATGCAGAAATGACGATCTTCGCCCCAGAAGGATACATTGGGAATCTGGTCATATGAGACTCCTGCTGCCAGAACATTTTTGCGAATAAGGGTACATGCCCCCAGCCCTCCAACTTCATAACAACCCGGGATCCGTAGCTGATTTAGAAAAGCAGTCGTTTGCGTGCCCTCGTCCTCCGCCTCGGTTCCGTCTACTGTTTTGCCACCGCGGCGATACAAGGCATACTCATCTTGCAGCCATACCTGCGGCATTTCCCTGGCATCTGGCTGCCAGCGGGTCCAAAAGATATTAGAAACAATGTCTTTGCCACTCGATACGAGTTGCTCCAGCGTCCGCGGATGCAGCACCAAGTCAGAATCAATCAGGAACACCGCATCGTAGTGATTGTCGCGTGCATATTGCAATATGCGATTTTTCAAACCGGCTACACGCCAAATCTGATCATCCTGCCAATAGTGTCCTCCCTCATCCTTGGTGTACACCCCTTTGTTGTCAGGACTACCGCTACCATGTTCATCTGCTTGAATAACCGTCCCCTCATGCTGAAGCACAAATTCATGCAATATATTCGATGCGGCTTCTTCCACGTTATCGTCAACAAACAGATAATCCGTCTTTACTGTTGTTCGTTCCAGTGCATGCAGAGAATCCAGAAATTCACGGAGAACCGGAGTTGTCTGGCGAATCGGGCTGGCGATCAGTATTCTTTCTTGCCCAAACGCTTCATGCTCTTCCGATTGGCGGGTTTCCAGCGAATTATCAGAACGTCTGGACGGTCGATGATTACTCTGGCTCTCTTTCAGGCTCTCATGTTGCTCCTCTTTTTGATGTTCTTTCTCATTCTCTTTGTCTTGTGAATTCAGCTCTATTTGAGGTTGGGATTCTTCTTGCGATTTGCGTAACGGTTCTTTCTTCAACGTGCTCACTCCCCCTCTCCTTATTCGAACCATGCCAACAGTCGTGGCTCTTGATCCAATATCGATTCGTACTGTTCCTTCCAACCGTATCTTGCTTCAGGGTCCAGTGCTTGATAACGTTCATATTTGCGGATACGGTCTTCTTCCCGCGCCCAACCATAGTGCTTCACCCGGGGAGCATGACATCCATAGGACCAATGCTGGATCGTTAACGGAAAACGACCACAATGCTGGGGTGTCTCCTTCCACTCATAGTTCATCCCCGGGTGATAACGAATCAGAAATGGCCGATAGTAGGCATGCGCCTGCCAGAACTCATCTTCCCGGTAATGCGTCTCACTCCACATATCAAACAATCTGAAATAGATCGCATCTTCATTGCCACTGAGCAGCAGATCCCGTAACAACCCAAAGTCACTGGTTAAAATCTCATCCGCATCCAGATTCAAAATCCACTCCGGATCGGTCGCCACCGTCTCTTCCCATTGTTGTTTTCTCAGGCTTACCTCGTCTGCAAAACGTGAAGCTGTGTTCTCCACTAATACGAGTGGAATACCGTCCAGAAGTTCCCTGCACAGCGCGACCGTTGCATCCGTGCTTCCGTCATCAATGATTACTGCGCGATCAATCCAGGGACGATGTCTCTCCAGTGCCTGCCTGAGATACCGATTCTCTTCATTACGAACAATCATCGACAAGGTAATATGTGGTCTTCCATGTTCCTCATGTCCATCCAAAGCTTCACCCCCATGCTCAAGCTTCTACCTATTAAAATGTCCGACACACGATGCCTGGACGAATCACAATCCTCTATTTCCAATCTATGCAGAGCTGGAATGCGGATATGCAGGCCAAGTAAACCTTTCATGGGGTTAATCTTGATGAACGACAAAAAAAGCACCCGCCTTCGCGGATGCTTTTAAGGTAATCACAATATTAATGTAGTGAAATAAATGAATTAACGGTATTCAGCCAAACGATCATTGAGACTACGCGTCTGTCCATAGACTTCTTGATACAGTGCGAACAGTCCATCATAGACGGCAACCGTTTCCGGGTTCGGCTCATAGGACTTCGCTGGACGAATAAACGCTGTTGCACATTCCTGCAAGGACGGGAACCAGCCACAACCATAGGCAGCCAGCATCGCTGCACCCATCGCTGGACCCTGTTCGCTCTCCAGCTTCACAATCGTGGCGTTAAAGACATCAGCCTGCATTTGCAACCAAGCTTCGTTCTTGGCGCCGCCACCAATGGAGATGACTTCATTGACTGTTTTGCCTGCACCACGCAGAATATCAATGGACTCGCGTAGCGAGAAGGTAATGCCCTCCATCACCGCACGTCCAAAGTGCTCCAGCTTGTGTCCTGCATCCATACCGATGAAGCTGCCACGGATATTCGCATCCGGATGAGGTGTACGCTCCCCAACGATATATGGTGTGAACAACAATCCGTTGCTGCCCGCCGGAATCTGATCGATGCCCTGCAAGAGCACATCAAATGATTTATCAGCTGCAAACGTATCCTTGAACCAGGACAGGCTATATCCTGCGGCAAGCGTTACACCCATAATATAGAAAGCATCTTTCTCCCCGTGATTAAAAAAGTGTACTTTGCCTTCGAAGTCGAGATCTTTACGCTCTTCGTAGGAAAGCACAACCCCGGACGTTCCGATGCTGCACATCGTCTGTCCTTCACTAAGAATACCTGCGCCAATGGCACCACACGCATTATCCGCACCACCTGCGTATACTTTTGTTGTAGCCGCTAGACCCGTTTGATCCGCAATCTCAGGCAGCAACGTGCCCACTTCCTCAAACGATTCCACAAGACGTGGACAAAGAGAGATTGGCAGCTCGAATGCTTCTGCAATCTCGTTGCTCCACTGCTTGCCTGCAACGTCCAGTAGCAAGGTACCCGCTGCATCAGAATAATCCATAGCGTAATCCCCGGTCAGGCGATAACGCACATAGTCTTTAGGCAACAGGAACAAGGATGCTTGCTGTAACAATTCAGGCTCGTTCTCCTGAACCCACAGAATTTTTGGCAAGGTAAAGCCTTCCAGTGCACGGTTCCGGGCAATACTTAACAGCTTGCCATCCAGCACTTTTTCGATGCGACGGCACTGAGCCGTTGTGCGTGTATCGTTCCACAGGATTGCGTTACGCAGCGGTTTACCTTCTGCATCCACCAAGACCAGTCCATGCATCTGGCCCGAGAAGCTCAATCCTTCGATTTCCGAAGGCTGCACGCCAGACACTTCCAGCAATTTACGCAAGGAAACAATCGTCTGCTCTACCCAATCTTCGGGATTTTGTTCACTGTATCCGGCTTTGGGCTGGTACAACGGGTATGCCTCGGATGCTTCAAATGCCACTTTCCCTTCACGATTGACCAACACGGTTTTAACCGCGCTGGTTCCCAGATCGACACCAATTACGTAACTCATAGGTTAGCTCCTCTCGTTTATCACAGGTTATATCCACGAAAGATCCAAGTACGCATGAAAGTCACTCCGTGATCAGAAAACCCTTGGATCGCCGTTACCCCCAGATTTCCTTTATACCCCTTAGCAAGGGAGAAATCCGGGGATAAATGCGAGCGCTTTGCTTCCTCGGGTCCTTTCTGCTCACTTCGTTCTGCATGCACCATCTTAAAGATACATTTATATCAAAAATCTAAAAAATAGCGTTGTTTTTTTAATCAAAAAACCGCCCCCGTCTTCCCAAGGGAAAGTCGGGGACGGTCCGAATGTCATGCTTGTTCAGGCGTTCCATGGTACAAACTAATCTTGTGAATAGGCTAGTTGGACACTAATGTCCAACACATATGAGTTGAGTAACCATCCGTGGTCGACGTACACCAACCCTGCCTAATCCGCTATTAGTCAGCCAGAATGTACTGGTTAAGTTGTGCTCTCAGCAATTCCTGACGTCCGGATTGGTTCTTGCGTGGGCTTTCGTTGTTCAACGCATACTCAGCAAGGGAAGCCAATGTTGCTTTACCTGCAACCACATCTGCACCAATACCTTCGCTGAAGCTGCTGTAACGTTTTTCGATGAAGTCATCGAATACGCGATCTTCAATCAACTTCGCTGCTACTTTCAGACCTTTTGCATACGTGTCCATACCTGCGATGTGTGCCAGGAACAGATCGTCTGCTTCGAAGGAACCACGACGTACTTTCGCGTCAAAGTTCACACCACCACGGCCGATACCGCCGTTTTTCAATACTTCATACATTGTCAATGTAGCATCGTACATATCAACCGGGAACTCATCCGTATCCCAACCGATCAACATGTCGCCTTGGTTCGCATCGAGGGAACCGAGCATACCGTTTGTACGAGCAACGCGGATTTCGTGATCGAATGTATGACCAGCCAGTGTAGCATGATTCGCTTCCAGGTTAAGTTTGAAGTGTTTGTCCAAACCGTATTTTTGCAAGAAAGCAATGGAAGTTGCTGCATCATAATCATATTGGTGTTTCGTTGGCTCTTTTGGTTTAGGCTCGATCAGGAATTGTGCGTCAAAGCCAATTTCCTTCGCGTAGTCTACAGCCATGTGGAACATGCGAGCAATGTTGTCTTGCTCCAGTTGCATGTCTGTGTTCAGCAATGTGTCGTAACCTTCACGACCGCCCCAGAATACATAGTTTTCAGCGCCCAGACGTTTACCCACTTCCAGACCTTTTTTGATCTGTGCTGCAGCGTGAGCATACACGTCTGCGTTGCAAGTGGATGCTGCACCAAACATGAAGCGTGGGTTCGAGAACATGTTCGCCGTGTTCCAGAGCAGTTTTTTGCCGCTGGATTTCATATGATCTTCAATCAGATCAACAATGGTATCAATGTTGCTGTAGAACTCGCGCAGGTTGTTGCCTTCTGGTGCAATGTCCACATCGTGGAAACAGAAGAACGGGAGATTCATTTTTTCCAAAAATTCAAATGCCGCTTCCACGCGTACTTTCGCGAGGTCCAGACCTGAGTATTTATCCCACGAACGAACAGCTGTCTCCGCACCAAACGGGTCACTGCCGCCTGCAGTTAATGTATGCCAGTAAGCCATGCCAAAACGGAAATGTTCTTCCATCGATTTGCCGGCTACCACTTCTTCCGGATTATAATGTTTAAAAGCAAAAGGATTCTTGGAATCTTTACCTTCGAATGCAATTTTATTAACGGATTCAAAATAGGCCATGTGTAAAATGCCTCCTCAATAGTTTTAAGAAATCGTTTACACCGTTATCCTATCACATCGAATTTACTTTGTCTATTGGTTAAACAAAGTAAAAATAAAAATGTTTTTTACACGGTTGTTTACGCTATAATAGTCGAATAACTTGTTTCGGATGTGGGTCAGAACCCTTTTATCAGAAGAATAGGAGTGCCTTAACCATATGAAAATTACCGGAGACCAGATGCTGGTCAAAAAAATAAACAAGTCGATCGTTCTGGATACGATCCGGCGCCATGCCCCTCTTTCTCGCGCACGAGTGTCCGAGGTTACGGGGCTGAACAAAGCAACGGTATCCAACCTGGTTGCTGATCTGATCAGTGATGACCTGGTGCAGGAGATTGGCCCTGGTGAATCCAGCGGCGGACGTAAACCACTCATGCTGCTGTTCCGAGGGACATCAGGCTATGCAGTCGGTCTGGAACTCAGTGTGACCCACTTGAAAGGTGTGCTTACAGATCTGGAAGGACACATCATTACAGAGTACGCAGTGACCTTGGAACATCATGACGTGTCCTCTGTACTGGAGCAATTGAAATTGGCAGCAAAACAGCTCATTGAAGCAGCTCCTGCTTCCCCTCATGGAGTCATTGGTATTGGCATCGGGGTGCCCGGCATGGTGGATGAGGCAGGAACGGTCCTGTTTGCACCCAACTTGGGATGGGAGAAGGTAGCTCTGCGCTCGATGCTTGAAGAAGAATTTCAACTGCCTGTAACGATCGATAATGAAGCCAATGCTGGTGCTCATGGAGAGTTGAATTTTGGGGCAGGTATCGGTGTACGTCACATGATCTACATCAGTGCAGGCATGGGGATTGGTTCAGGCATCATGGTAGATGGTGAATTATACAAAGGCGCGTGGGGCTACGCAGGAGAAACAGGCCATATGTCCATTGAAGCGGAAGGTCTGCCCTGCTCCTGTGGTAATCGTGGTTGCTGGGAGTTGTACGCATCGGAAAAAGCCTACGAGCACCCGGATCACCAGCTAAAATTACCTGCTCATACCACACGCGAACTTATTCATTATGCGGAGCAAGGCCACCAGGCTGTTCAAGAATTATACAACACGATTGGGCGAAAACTGGGGATTGGCATTACCAATATCGTTAACAGTTTCAACCCGGAACGTATTATCATTGGCGGTCCGCTCTCTGAAGCAGGTCCATGGATTGAAACAGCGTTACAACAAGTTGTCGAGGAACGTACATTACCTTATCACCGCCGCAGTTTGCAGATTGAATGGGCAGCTCTGGGCAGCCGTTCCACCCGTGTTGGTGCCGCTTACTCTGCGATATCCCAGTTTTTAGGTAAAATTAGGGTGTCTGTCTAATAACAGATGAAAATTGACATCATTTCGCCCCATTTCCTCCCTTTTTGTTAAAGAAATCCAGATGTATAATGGGGTTATGTGATTTTTGTCATGGCTGTGTGAATCAAGCTGTGTTAATTCCGATAACGAAACGGAGTGAAAAAAAGCGTGACCTACGTGGATACTTCAGATATCTCGGCGCAAATGTTTGTCACCGTCCTCCTGTTCCTGATTGTGCTTGCGCCCCTGTTCAGCCTTGGCATACTCCGATTGTTCCAGAGCAAAAAGAAGGCTGGTTTCATGTACATGCTGTCAGGATTGCTGGTGTATGTTGTATTTCAGACTTTCATGAGTATTTTTTTCTAGATCATATTCTGCGTTTGCACAAAAAACCGTACCCTTCCGGGTACGGTTCTTTCTATATCCTAACGGCTCGCGAAAACCGGAATTACATATGAATCGAAAATTTCTTTCAACACATGATGATTCAGATAATCAGCCTGATTTAAGCGTCCAATGCTTTGGCAAATTGGGTTTTGTTCATACCCAGAATGCGGTGTTCACCAATGACAGTCAATGGCACGGCACGTACACCCATGTCCCATACTTGTTGTGCAAATTCATCGCTAGTTTCGATGTTGCGCTCTTCATAAGAGATACCTTTGTCAGCCAGGAACGTTTTTACGGATTTGCAGTTCGGGCAGTTCGTTGATGTATATACAATTACGTTTTCCATGTTTAATTCACCTCATATGGTTTTATATTAATCTATAGTTTGGTTGGAATCAGCTCATTCTATTACAGAACAACTGCGCTGTGCTCCAAGCTCTCAATGTATTTCTCTGTGTCCATGGCAGCCATACATCCGCTGCCTGCAGCTGTAATCGCTTGTTTGTAACGTGTATCCTGAACGTCACCACATGCAAATACGCCTGGGATGTTTGTCTCGGATGTACCTGGTGTAGTCAGGATATATCCATGTTCGTCCGTAGTGATCTGTCCGCCAAGGAAACCAGTGTTTGGTGTGTGACCGATAGCTACGAATACGCCACTTGCCGGAATCACTTCTTCTTCACCTGTTTCGTTGTTTAACACTTTCAGTCCGGTTACGCCGTTGTCGCCAGCAAGTACTTCGAGTGGTGTACGGTTCAAAGCCATTTCTACTTTTTCGTTGCTCCGTGCACGATCCTGCATGATTTTGGAGCCACGCAGTTCTTCACGACGGTGTACCAACGTTACTTTGGAACCGAAACGGGACAGGAAGCTTGCTTCCTCAAGAGCAGAGTCGCCACCGCCGATAACGATGATTTCTTTGTTACGGAAGAAGAATCCATCACATGTTGCACATGTGCTGACACCGCGGCCTACATTCGTTTCTTCGCCAGGGATACCCAGGTATTTAGCAGTTGCACCTGTGGACAGGATCAATGTTTCCGATACGAGTTCACCCATACCTTCAACTTGAATCTTGAATGGACGCTCGCTCATGTCGATGTTGTTCACCCAGCCTGTGCGGAATTCAGCACCGAAGCGCTCAGCTTGTTTACGCATGTTATCCATCAGTTCAGGACCCATAATACCATCAGGGAAACCTGGGAAGTTCTCCACTTCAGTCGTTGTTGTCAGTTGGCCACCAGGTTGTGGTCCTTCAATAACGAGTGGGTTCAAGTTGGCACGTGCCAGATAGATTGCTGCTGTCAGCCCTGCAGGGCCTGTTCCAATAATAATTGATTTATACATGTATAGTTCCTCCCCCGGGTTCTGCAAAAAGGTTAGACCCTCCGGCATCAAAAGCTTAGGCTTTTGCATACACTAGAACGAAAAGCCCACATCATGTCCACAAGACCTGCCTGTGAAATGACAATGGCCCTATGCAGAAACGGAATTCTAATTTATAATCATTCTAATCTGTTGTTCATTATGATCTCTTTTATGTACGGTGTCAATGCTCGGCAGCGATTATGAAGAAGTCTTCATCAGGAGGGAAAATGGAAGCATGAACGATGCACTCATTGGCAGT
Organism: Paenibacillus sp. VT-400; assembly: GCF_001029205.1. Classification (NCBI taxonomy): domain Bacteria; kingdom Bacillati; phylum Bacillota; class Bacilli; order Caryophanales; family Paenibacillaceae; genus Paenibacillus; species Paenibacillus sp. VT-400. The sequence goes on from NZ_LELF01000065.1 coordinate 79,288, forward strand.
TTTATATCAGCCATGTCTACCGGCCTAGGGGCCGTACCGATTCTATTTATGCGCAAAATATCACACCGTCTGCGTGATATCTTGCTGGCATACGCCGCAGGTATTATGACCTCGGCCTCGGTCTATAATCTCATTCCCGAAGCGCTTGGCCAATCAAATCTCTTTGTACTTGCATTTGGTATTATGCTTGGTAGCCTGGTTCTACTGGTGCTGGAGATGAAGATTCCACACGTCGATCTGGAGAATCCCGAGAAAATGCCTTTTAAAATTGAAACCAAAGCTTTCATGATTATTGCAGCCATCACCATGCATAATCTGCCAGAAGGGTTATCCGTTGGCGTTAGCTATGCAAGCTCGGATGAGAACCTGGGCAATCTCATTGCCTTTTCCATCGGATTGCAGAATGCACCGGAAGGATTCCTGGTGGCCCTCTTTCTTGTGAACCAGAACATTGGCCGCTTCAAAGCGCTGGGTATTGCCACCCTGACCGGAGCGGTAGAGATTATTACAGCTATGATTGGTTACACCTTGAGCAGTCTCGTAGCTGGTCTTGTGCCTTATGGTCTGGCCTTTGCAGCCGGTGCGATGATGTTCATTGTTTATAAGGAACTTATTCCCGAGAGTCACGGCGATGGCAATGCACGTGTGGCGACGATGTCCTTTTTGCTCGGACTCATCACGATGATTGGTCTGACCGAACTGTTTTAATTGAAGACTAAAGAACCCGAGCGAACAGTCCAAGACTGTCGACCGGGTTCTTTGTTTAGCCACAAATGAAGATTCCATGAAATTACTGGGATCGTCTGTCAGAGGTATTATGCCCTCTCCTGATCAGGATTGGATGAAACGAATCAGTTCCGAATTGAATTTTTCCAATTCATCATAGAATGCACCATGACCACTCTCTTCAAAAGCAATCAGTTGAGACGAAGCGATGCCCTTGTGCATCTGCTCGGCGAACTCAAACGGACAGATCTCATCCTTTTTCCCGTGCAAAATGGCTGTTGGCACCTGAATCGAACTCAGGTCACCTCGCAAGTCCTCATCCCGCAACGCAATTGCACTGCGAATGGTACCATAAGATGAAGCCTCCATGCCAAGCGCGTGGAACCAATCCATGAATGGCTGGCTGTGTTTCTTCGCGAAGAACATGCCGCCAAACGTCTCCAGCAACTTCGGACGATCTGCAAAGATTGGCTCAATGATCTGCTCGTTCAGCTGCTCTGGAGTCAATCCATACGGATAACCTTCACGCTGTGTGAACACAGGTGCTGCCGCAGATAACAAGGCCAGCTTGGAGACGCCATGTCCCTTATGGCGAGCCATGTAATGTACTGCAATCGCTCCACCCATAGAGAACCCTGCGAGTACCGCGTCTTTCAGCTCCAGATCATCAATAACGGCACGAACATCATCTGCCATGCGATCATAATCATATCCTGTGGAAGGCTTATCCGATAAGCCATATCCTCTAAAATCTATCGCGATTGCACGAATGCCATGGTTCGGCAGTACGTTCAATTGGTATTCAAACATTTTATAATTAACAGGCCAGCCGTGCAAAAAGACAACCGGGGTTCCTTCGCCAATATCTTCAACATATACTTTTACATTTGGTTCCACTTGTACATAACGTCCCATATTTCACAGCTCCCTTATTATCGAATCTTCTCTTCGAATCATTACCCTCTGACCCAAGGTTCAAACGTGAGCCGTTCAATCAGCCGCATACTACCAGCGAAACCAATTAGCCATTTTCCTCTCCAAATCTGATTACCGTAGCAGCCTGAGCCCATTCAGAATAACCAGAATTGTACTGCCTTCATGACCTACCACACCCAGAGGCAATGCGACGTCTTGGAGGAAGTTACCCGCAATTAAGGCCAGAATAACGGTGATGGCAAAACACATATTCTGTTTCACCGTACGCTGAGCTCGCCGGGCCTGCCCAATCACCCAAGCAATCTCTTCAATGTTATCGTTCATGAGTACCGCATCAGCCACCTCCAGTGCAGTTCCGCTGCCGGACAATCCCATCCCCATACCCACAGTAGCTGCTGCAAGTGCCGGTGCATCATTTACACCATCCCCTACCATCAGCACAGGACCATACTGTTTGCGGAGTGCTTGGACCTGCTTCACCTTATCTCCAGGCAGCAAGTCTGCATAGACCATGCTTACTCCAGTTTCACGCGCAATTACAGAAGCTGATCTGGCTCAATCACCTGTTAACATCGCAACTTTTACACCCATCGCTTCAAGCTTTTTCACTGCAGCTGCTGCCTGTGGCCGTACCGTGTCCCGCATCGCGATCAGCCCGACCAATTCACCATCAGCCATAACAGCGGATACGGTTTTCCCCTCCCCCTCAAGACGGGAGCATACATCACCCCACTCAGAAGAACCCTTCACATGGTTAGCACCATGTTCATCTGGATCATCAACGTTGCTGTCTTTCATCTCCTCTGACTGCATTGATCCCAGTACATTTGTTTTGCCAATGCTCCAGATCACATCGTTCACCGTTCCTTCGATACCCCAGCCTGTTAGAGCATGTACGTGCTCCGCATCCTGAAGTGTAATGTTCTCCTTGTTCGCCTGATCTACGATGGCACGAGCTAAAGGATGCATCGAGAGGTTCTCAATTGCCGCTACCGCAGCTAACAGCTGGGTACGATCTACATGTTCAGCCGTAATAATATCGGTGACTTGCGGGGTGCCCATGGTCAATGTACCTGTTTTGTCAAAAGCCACGACCCGCGTGCGAGCCATATTCTCCATATGGGCACCACCCTTAAAGAGAATGCCACGGCGGGCGCTGCTGGACATCGCGGACAGCATAACAGGCATGATGGAAGACACCAATGCACAAGGCGAAGCAACCACCAGAAATACCATCGCTTTGTAAAATGCCTCATTCCATGTCCAGCCAAGCAGCAGCGGAGTTCCTGCAATGACAAGTAAGGTCACCCCCACAACAATACGTGCGTAAATTCCTTCAAACCGCTCCATGAAACGCTGAGAATCCGGTACTTCCGCCTGCGCTTCTTCCACCATTTTAATGATCTTGCCAAACAGTGACCCTTCAGCCGATTTTGTGACCTCTACGTATAATGCGCCCTCCCCATTTACCGTACCTGCATAGACTTCATCCCCCGCAACTTTGTCCACAGGCAGGGATTCTCCGGTGATGGACGACTGATTGATAAAAGAACTCCCCCGGTACACGACACCATCTGCTGGGATGAGTTCTCCCGGTTTGACCAACAGCAGATCACCCGGCTCCAGATCATCAATAGCCACGAGGTTCATCTGTCCATCCTCAATACGCAGTGCAGTCTCTGGCTTGAGCGCCAGTAAAGATGAGATATCCTTATGACTGCGCTCTGTCGCATAACTTTCCAACGCACCACTGAGTGCAAAAATAAAGATCAGCATCGCACCTTCATTCCAGTAACCAATGGCTGCTGCCCCGAGGGATGCTGCAATCATCAGCAGGTTTACATCCAGATCACGTTCCTTGACCAGTGTCTCGATGCCTTCCTTCGCTTTGGTCCAACCGCCTACGGCATACGCCACAATGTAGAGCATGATGGACAAAGTCCCGAAATACGGTGCAGTTCCCCAGGCAATCAGCATCAACAGCCCGCTGCCCAATGCAGATTGCATCTCTTTATTCTGCAACATGGCTCGAAAATCTGGCTTACGTCCCCGGTTTGGGCCTGGTGTTTGGGATAAGCGCTGTCCCGCTTGTTTCTGTCTGTGTAGTGGTTGATGTATCGCTTGCATATGAATCACGTTCCTTTCGAATGGTAGGTTTGCGGATGACGAGTCTGCTAAATTCCGCTCCCAAAAATGAAGTTGTATTGAGAATGAGAGCCATTGTTAATGCCCTAAAAATGACACATGCTGCTGCGGGAATCCCGCAGCAGCATGGTTTTGTGAATGATTTTGAAATAATCTCGAATGAGAATGATAATCATTTTTGCACTTATGCAATTGTGTTTACTCAATACAACTTTTAATCAGTATATGCCTGTGATCCACATTTGTAAATGGGCTTTTTTCGATGGATAGTCATACATGCGTGTTCAAAAAGATAAAAGCCGCTGTCCCGGAGGACAACGGCTTTAACCATCATTTTAATATTCAATATGACCTGTTTATGGCATACCACTTAAGTGATTGTTCACACATTCACCAAATGCTATTTATGCGCCTACACTTGCTCCCTGACTTGCTTTGATGGCTTGCTCCAGATCATAGATAATGTCTTGAATGTTCTCCGTACCCACAGACAGACGAATCAATTCCGGATTAACCCCTGCTGCGGTCTGTTCATCTTCAGTCAACTGTGCGTGAGTTGTACTTGCCGGGTGAATAATCAGTGACTTGGAATCGCCAACGTTCGCAAGGTGAGAGAACAGTTTGACACTCTCAATCAACTTGCGACCGGCGTCCGCACCACCTTTAATTCCAAAGGTCAGAATCGCGCCTTGCCCTCTTGGCAGATACTTCTGTGCAAGCTCATAAGAACCATGGCTCGGCAGACCTGCATAACTTACCCAAGACACATCCTCATGTTTCTCAAGGAATTCCGCAACCGCAAGGGCATTGCTACTATGACGCTCTACGCGCAGATGTAATGTCTCCAGTCCTTGCAGCAGCAACCATGAGTTGAATGGAGATATCGTTGCACCCAAGTCACGCAGAAGTTGTACACGAGCTTTGATAATATAAGCAATCGGTCCAACCGCTTCCGTATATACAACACCATTATAACTGGAGTCCGGCTCCGTCAACCCAGGGAACTTGCCACTTGCTTTCCAGTCAAATTTTCCGCTATCCACGATAACGCCACCAATGGATGTACCATGACCCCCAATAAATTTCGTTGCAGAGTGAACGACAATATCTGCGCCATGTTCGATTGGACGAAGCAGGTACGGACTTGGGAATGTATTATCCACGATCAAAGGAATTCCATGTTCATGAGCGATGGCTGCCACCGCTTCAATATCCAGTACATTCCCCTTTGGATTACCGATCGTTTCGGCATACAATGCTTTCGTTTTCTCCGTAATCGCTGCCCGGAAATTCTCAGGATCACTGGAATCCACAAATTTCACGTCTATACCCAATTTTGGCAAAGTCGTCGAGAACAGATTGTATGTACCTCCATACAAACTCGCCGAAGACACGATCTCATCGCCTGCACCAGCAATATTCAGAAGTGAAAACGTAATGGCTGCCTGACCAGAAGCTGTAGCCAGCGCTCCAGCTCCGCCTTCCAACGCCGCAATCCGTTGCTCAAACACGTCGGTTGTTGGATTCATCAGGCGGGTATAGATGTTGCCAAACTCTTTCAAACCAAACAAGTTAGCTGCATGCTCGGTGTCCTTGAATCCATAGGATGTTGTCTGATACAAGGGAACAGCTCGTGCGTTGGTGGTTGGATCAATCTCCTGGCCTGCATGAATTGCCAATGTTTCAAATGAAAGCTCACGTTCGTTTGACATAAATCTGAATCCTCCCTCGATATATACGTTCTTTAAGTTCCTGATGTCTTCGCATGGTGGCGTATGTTTTCCATATTCTCTCACAAGATGTCGCATTTGAAAAGACTTATTTCCGATTGTTCCGATAAGAAAAATTAAATATGTACATTATCGATTTCTGTACCAAAAAAACCTTTGCACTCGCAAAGGTTTTTCAGCTACTTTGGCTTCGGTATGCAATACCTCATCCTGGGTTTGGTTAGACCCGAACTGCACTCCATACTTCACGCAAATGTTTGGCCGCAGGTACAGCTTCCTCCGCAGTTACGCCTTCAAGTGAAATATCGATATGTGGCTTATACGTTTTTAACAATTCAAAAAATAACGGGTAATCCAGTATTCCTGCCCCAGGTACCGGATTAAACTTCTCTCCCTGTGCATCAAAGGCTACATCTTTGGCATGGATCACAATCATGCGCTGATACAGCGATTCCATCACCTCGCGCAAGAAAGCCCCTTGATCTGCTGCATGTGGTTGCTTGATCAGATTACACGGATCGAACAGCATCCCCAGATTCGATGAAGGAATCTCTTCAAACAAACGTGTCATATGTTCATGGGTATGAAGAGTATGTGTGGACACAGGCTCAATCGCCGCATGCACGCCCCATTTCTCCGCTTCCTCAGCCAACTCCTCAACCGTTTCTTTCAGCACACTCCACGCCTTCTCTTCATATCCATCCGGATGCGTACCCCGATAGGTGTCCAAGCCCCCGGTCTCCGTTGCTACCATGCTGCAACCAAAATCCCGGGCATAACGCAGATGCTCCTTGAATCGATCAATGTCCGCACGTCTTGTTACCGGATCAGGGTCAATCGGATTAATATAACAGCCCAGTACCGCAATCTTCACCCCGCGCTGTGCAAATTGATCTCCAATCTCATTCGCCAGCCCAGGGCTGAGCTTGCCATTCGATGAGTCCACATCGGATAATGCTTTGGCCAGCGCCAGCTGTACGGAATTAAATCCGTTATCCGCAATCGTCTGCGCAAGCTGTGCTGTAGGCTGTTTGCCAAATGTATGTGCCAGAATACCAAGTTTCATCTCACTGCCTCCTTATGCTAATCCGATTATCAAGTGATTAACGTGCCATCCAGCCGCCATCGACATTCAGCACATGACCATTCAGATAATCCGAAGCGGCAGATGCCAGAAAGACAACCGGGCCTTTCAGATCTTCAGGTGTTCCCCAACGCCCCGCAGGAATACGGGCTGTAATATCCCGGTAACGATTCTCGTCCGCACGGATCTGGGTAGTATTATCGGTTTCCATATAACCAGGTGCAATACCGTTAATCTGGATTCCTTTACCTGCCCATTCATTGGCGAGTGCTTTGGTTAAACCGGCAACGCCATGTTTACTGGCTGTATATCCTGGCACATTGATCCCACCTTGATAGGACAACATGGATGCAATATTAATGATTTTGCCACTTCCGCGTTCAATCATATGTCTGCCTGCCAATTGGCTTAGGAAAAATACAGTGTTCAGGTTCAGACCAATTACATCATGCCAGTCCTGCCCTGCATGATCAGCCGCAGGTGTGCGACGAATGATTCCGGCATTGTTGACGAGAATGTCAATTCTGCCCTGGAACGCAAGCGCCTGTTCGAACACAGCCGACAACTCATCTTCACGACTTAAATCCGCTTCAATCACATAAGCTTTGCGTCCGAGTGCTTCAATGGCACTTGCCGTTGCCGTAGGCTTGGAATAAGAGACCAGCACCACATCAGCACCTGCTTCTGCCAAACCAATGGCCATCCCTTGTCCAAGTCCTCCCGAGGTACCTGTCACCAGTGCAACTTGTCCGCTTAAATCAAATGGGTTCATGAATGATTCCTCCGCATGGTTTTGATATGCAATCCTTAGATCCGTCCGTTCTTTAATCCCATGAATAATGAATGAGGTTAACTTTGATAATCCACTGTGACACCACTCTGCTCGTATAAGGCAGCCGTCTCTTCATCCAAACGACTATCGCTGATAATGTAGTCCAGTTCCGAACACTGGGCGAAAGTTCGCAGTGCAAATTGTCCGAATTTATAATGATCCACAACGCCGTATACTTGCTGCGAGGCAGATATCATTGCTTTTTTCAAAGGAACCAGATCTCCCGTGTATATGGATAATCCAAATTCCGGATGAAGGGCTGTGGTGGATATAAAGGCTTTATGAATGTTAAGACTGGATATAAACGCAGCCGTATCATCCCCAACCAGCATATTCCGTACACGAGCCCCGCCAGGCACAACCAGTCGCACTTGCTCCTTTTTGGTCAACTCCGCAATAATGAACAGGTCATTGGTCACCACCGTCAGCGGTTGATTATCGAGACGTTTGGCCATCTCTAGCGTGGTGCTGCCACCATCGAGAGCAACGATATCTCCAGGTCGAATGTAAGCAAGGGCACGTTCAGCAATCTCCGTCTTCTCCGAATGATGCTTCTCGGTAACTCCGCGGCTATTCAAGATGCCATACTGGTCATTCTGAGCCAGCATAGCACCACCATGGACACGTACGAGCAGTCCCATACTCTCCAACTTGTCGAGATCCTCTCGCACAGTCTTACCCGTCACCTGCAACAACTCACTCAGAACACTGACGGTTACTTCCTGGCGTTCCAGCAGAGCCTCCATAATTTTTTCATGTCTTTTCAATGGATTCATCATAATCAACTTCCTATACCACCTGAGTTAAATGGTAGTTTCGCACTTACACTTCGGGTACAGAAAACCTTCCGATCACTCTTATCCCCATATTTCCTTTGATCCCTTATTTAAAGGGAGAAATCTGGTGATAAAGGCGCACGCTTCGCTTCTTCTGGTCCTTTCTGTACCCTTCGTTCTAGTGTCTACCCTGTCAATTTAACTCAGACATCTGTAATTTATTATTTCAGGTCTTTCATCGCTACGCCGTCCATATCTTCGAACGTCTGGTTCTCACCAGCCATCGCCCAACAGAAGGTGTAATTGCTTGTACCCACACCACTGTGAATGGACCAGCTTGGGGAAATGATCGCCTGACGGTCGCGTACAACCAGATGGCGTGTTTCGTTTGGCTCACCCATCATATGGAATACAACACCGTCTGCAGGCAAGTTCCAGTACAAGTATACTTCGGAACGGCGGTTATGGGTATGTGCAGGCATCGTGTTCCACATGTTACCCTTGTTGAGTTCGGTAATGCCCATCACCAACTGACAACTCTGAATTCCACCTTCTCCTTGGTGAATGTAACGATAGATCGTACGCTCATTGGAAGTTTCGATGCTGCCCAGATGATTCGGCTGAGCTTGTTCTTGCGTTGCTTTTACTGTTGGATAGGTGTGATGAGCCGGTGTGGATACAAAATAGAATTGGGCAGGTTGAGCCTTGTCACTGCTCGTGAACACAACTTCCTTCACACCTCTACCGATGTAGAGACATTCCTTCGCTCCAATCTCATAACCTTGTCCGTCCGCTGTCACTGTTCCGTGACCACCGACATTAATGATACCGATTTCACGACGCTCCAGGAAAAAGTTCGTTCCGATATCTTTCAGGTTTACTTCAAGGGTAATGTCCTTGCTCTCAGGTACAGCCGTTCCCACAATATAACGATCCACATGAGAATACACCGTTACCAATTCATCAGTTGCAAACAGTTGCTCCATCAAAAATTCCTCACGCAGGCGAGATGTATCATACGTTCTCACTTCATTGGGATGTGCAGCATAACGATTTTCCATTATTAATCCATTCCTTTCGTCATTTAAATTAGTTGGGATTGAGTTTGATAATGTTCATATAAGTTCATTTTAGTTCATTATGTATCTTTTGTGTACCTTTATTTTCGAAAAAGTAATTTATATGATAATGAGATTGGACTTTTTTCCAAGTTTTATGTACTACTGTATTAAGAGAACCTTCCCCTCGATACCCGATTCAGCCGCTGCAATAGCCTTTTGTACATTCGTTAGTTCATACGTCGCCCCAATGTTTGTCATGACAAGCCTCCCTGCTCTGACCAGCTCCATCACCTCATGAAATACCTGTTCCCAGCGTTCTTGCGTACAGCGTTCCACCCAATGTTTTAACCAGAAAAGTTTCACATGAACTTGTGTTCCCCGGGTTACTTCATGCCATAACGGTGTGATCCCCGAAAGCAGTCCTACACTGATGACCGTCCCATTTGGTTTAAGGCGACTCACCAACTGTTCCCCGTCTGTCCCTCCAATACAATCCACGGCTGCATCAGCACCGTATCCCTCTGTTAATTCCGCAATTCTAGCCTGTAGCAACTCTTTCGTCGTATTGATAACAGAAACTGCTCCAAGACGATACAATTCAGCAGTATGACGATCATCTCTCGTAAGCGCAATCAATTTAAATCCATAGATTTTTGAGATCTGTGCAAAGATTCGCCCGATTGCAGATCCCCCTGCATTCACAATCAGGGTATCACCGTACGTAAGCTTAAGCACCTCTGTACAGATCAACCAAGCCGTAACCGGATTAATATAGAGCTGACTGGCTGATTGATCATCGATATCATTTGGCACAATAATCGTATGTTCCTCCAAGGTCTTCACCACGTCCTGCCAAGTGTTCTCACCTTTTAGCGGCAAGACACGGCGCCCCAACATTTGATTGGAAACTCCCGTTCCTACTGCTTCTACCACCCCTACACCCTCAAAACCGGGAACAGCTGGTAATCGGGTACGATGCGGATAAGCTCCTCGAACAGGAATAATATCGGAGGGATTAATAGGCCGAGCATACATCCTCACTGCTAATTCACCGGGGCCAGGGGGTATCACATCTTTTTCTTCCATACATAACACTTCACTTGGTTCGCCAAAACGATAATAACGGATTACCCTTGCTTTCATTGGTGCATCTCCTAAAATAATTTTGCTAAAATTGCTCTAACTAAAATATTGAATATATTTCCAGAGTGTATAACAATAGTATCACTGGTAAATTATTTCATCAACGACTTATTATGATATAATACAACTTTTTTTTCATTAAAATATGCGATAACTTCTGCTTAGAAAAAAAAAGAGCCCCACAACCTTGAATTCCAAGGTCGTGAAGCTCTTTCATCATATCAATTAATGTGCAACAGCATTGTTAAGCATAATCCAGATCGAACCAATTACGATGGTCATCATAATCAGCAAACCGAAGATAAGAGCCATCACATTCCAGCGTGGTTTCTCTGTTTCACGAATATGCATGAAGAAGAAGAGTTGAACCACAAACTGGAGTGCTGCCGTGCCAAGAACAACAATGAGTGTTCCTGTTCTTTCCATCATATCATTGAGAACCACCACAAGTGGAATGATTGTCAGAACGACGGACAGAATGAAGCCGATGACATAAGACTTCAGTGAACCATGTTGCTCATGACCGTGGGAATCATGTGAGTTGTGCTCTGACATCTACATCACCCCCATGAGATAGACGATCGACAGGAGGAAAATCCATACGACGTCCAAGAAGTGCCAGTACAAGCTGATGACGTTAATTTTACCGCGAGTAACATCGGTAATACCACGTTTTTTCAGTTGTAACATAAGTCCAATCATCCAGATCAGACCGAGCGATACGTGAAGTCCGTGAGTTCCCACAAGGGTGAAGAATGCGCCAGAAGCAGCACTCGTTGTAAAGCTGAACCCTTCGTGAATCAACTCAATAAACTCATATACTTCCAGTGCGATAAAGCTTGCACCCAGAACGGCTGTTACTGCCAGCCAACTGATTAATTGTTTTACTTTGCCTTGATTCATCGCCAGTACGGCTAGTCCGCTCGTGAATGAACTTGTGAGCAAGATAAATGTTTCGGCAATAACACCAGGCATTTTGATCAATTCAGACAAAATCGGTCCGCCCGCCGTATTGTCACGCAACACAATGAAGGTTGCGAACAATACGGAGAACAGGATAACGTCGGAAATCAGGAAGAACCAGAAACCGAGAATTTTCATTTCCTGTGGATCATGATGTCCATGGTCGTGACCATGTGCATGATTCTCACCGTGCTTAGCGGCTGCTTGAGCCATCTATACCGACCCCCTTAACGACGCTTCGGTACGTTTAATTTCGTCAACCGGAATGTAATAATCCGTATCATATGAGAATGAACGGGCGATCATACAGATCCCTACGCCAGCGAGTCCGAGAATTGCCATCCACAACCATCCGAAGACAAAGCCGAAACCGGCGATGAACCAGAAGACAGACATGATGAACGGAATTCCAGAGTTCTTCGGCATATGAATCGGCTCAAGCGGTTGCTCTGGCGGATAGATGCCTTTGGCACGACGTTCTTTCTCTTCCCACCACTCATCAATATCATCTCCGCGCGGTGTAACGGCGAAGTTGTATTCAGGAGCTGGTGAAGGAATTGACCACTCCAGCGTACGGCCATCCCATGGATCGGCGGAAGCTTTGAGTGATTTGTATTTGCGAATACCGTCTGCGATTTGTGCAACTTGGAACAGGAATCCGACACCCATCAGGAATGCCCCGATTGTGGATACGAAGTTCAGTTCCCACCAGCCAGTATCCCAGCCGTATGTGCTCAGACGACGTGTCATACCCATTAGACCGACAGCGTACTGCGGCATGAAGCAGACATAGAAACCAATATTCCAAGTCCAGAATGCCCATTTGCCCAGTTTCTCTTCGAGTTGGAAACCGAACATTTTAGGCCACCAGTAGTACAGACCTGCGAAGTATCCGAAGACAACGCCACCGATCAATACTTGGTGGAAGTGGGCAATCAGGAAGTAACTGTTGTGGAACTGGAAGTCAGCAGGAGCAACGGATAACAGAACGCCTGTCATACCCCCGACAATAAAGCACGGGATAAAGGCAAGTGTCCACATCATCGGAGTCGCCATGCGAATCCTTCCTCGATACATGGTAAACAGCCAGTTGAATATCTTAACCCCTGTTGGAATAGCAATCAACATCGTAGTTACGGCGAAGAATGCATTCACGTCTGCTCCGGAACCCATCGTGAAGAAGTGATGCGCCCATGTGAAGAAGGACAGGAAGCTGATGATCAACATCGCGAATACCATCGATTTGTAGCCAAACAGTTTTTTCCGAGAGAAGGTACTTACAATCTCGGAGAAAACACCGAATGCCGGCAAGACGACAATGTATACCTCAGGGTGACCCCACATCCAGATCAAGTTGATATACATCATTGGGTTACCGCCCAGATCAAGTGTGAAGAAATGCGCCCCGGCAAACCTGTCGAGGAATAACAATGCAAGTGTCACGGTCAAGATCGGGAAAGCAAACAAGATAATGATACAAGTGGAGAATACCGACCATGTGAACATCGGCATTTTCATCCATCTCATGCCTGGCGCACGCATTTTAATGATGGTAACCAGGAAGTTGATACCGGTAGCCAAGGAACCGATACCCGATATCTGTATACCCCATATATAGAAGTTCTGTCCTACCCCCGGACTGTGTGACAGCTCCGATAGAGGCGGATAACTCAGCCATCCTGCATCCGGTGAACCACCGATAACGAATGACAGGTTAAACAGCATTGCTCCCAGGAAGAATAACCAGAAGCTCAGTGCATTCAGGAACGGGAACGCAACGTCCCTTGCTCCGATCTGTAATGGCACGATAACGTTAAATAGACCAAACATAAATGGCATCGCCATGAACAAGATCATGATCGTACCGTGAGTTGTAAAGACCTGATTATAATGCTCAGGATTCAGAAATTCATTGTTAGGCATAGCTAGCTGAAGGCGCATCATTAGCGCATCCACACCACCACGGAACAACATGATAATGGAAGCAATGATATACATGATACCGATCTTTTTGTGATCGACAGTCGTTAACCAGTTACGCCAGAGCCAGCCCCATTTTTTGAAATAAGTTAGCACCGCTACAATAGTAATCATGGTAATTCCGATAGCTACCATCGCACCATAAATGAGCGGATCACCGGTTACGAAAAACTCCGATGCAAACTCTTTAAGTCCCTCTAACATTGGGGGCCTCCTTTCGAATCTTTAGTTAGCACTCTTGTCCTCGTCTTGATTGGACGTATCAGATGCATTTTGAATGGCTCCAGAAGCTTCTTTTGAAGTTCCATGCTTACTGTGAGCACTTTGACCATCTACTACATACTTGGTCACAATATTTTGGAACAATCCTTCTGGGAAGGCAGAATAATAAGCAACGTTGCTTGTGCCTGGCTCAGCCAGTGCTTTGTAACCTTCTGTAGTCAACGCCTGAGAACTCTGTTTCACTTCAGCTACCCAATTGTCAAAATCTTCGTCCGATGTAGCATTCACATCAAAACGCATTTCTCCAAAATGCTCACCTGTGAAGTTAGCGCCTGAACCCCAGTACTTGCCTTCATGATCTGCCTGCAGATACAAGGTCATCGCCATACCCGACATCGTATAAATCTGTCCTCCAAGTTGCGGAATCCAGAATGAGTTCATCGGTGAATCCGCAGTGAGTTCAAATTTCACGGGCCGGTCTGCCGGAATATTCAACGTATTAACCGTTGCAATTCCTTGTTCTGGATACATAAACAGCCATTTCCAGTCCAGTGAAGACACTTGGATGGTAATTGGTGCTTTCTCGTGAGCCAACGGCTTCGAAGGTTCCAAAACATACGTGTAACGAATCGTTACAATTGCAAGTATTCCAATAATAATAATTGGAATGGTCCACCATACAACCTCCGCTTTGGTGCTATGAGCCCAGTTAGGTTCATATGCTGCTTTGTTGTCCGGTTTCTCACGGTAACGCCATACGATTACGGCAGCCAAAATGAGTACTGGCACAATAATGACAGCACACAAAATTGTCGAGATGACAATCAAATCTCTCTGCGAAGCGCCAATTGGCCCCTTCGGATCCAGAACAACGTACTGTCCGCCTGCCAGCATTGGCCAGACAATCAATGCAATTGTAACCAACGTCAGGACAACCGGAATGATAATCCGGATTAGCGACCTAGGTTTCTTGTTCATTTTGATCCCCTCTCCTTAAATTCGCTCATACTGAAAAATCAGTATACTACTCTCTTCCTACTAAAGATATCAGAAATGAACAACTTTTTTGTTCTTGTTAACAAATTTGTCGATTTTACACCTTAAATGTGTGAATTTTTTCTCACAAATCGCTTGCATGCTTGATATTTGTACTTCGTAATCTTTACACATCAAGTCACAAAATAAAACCCTTTGCAGTCCCGTTGAACAGTGTCAACGAATCCGCAAAGGGCTTTATTGACTGGATTCCGGGAACTCATCCAGTCTTATTATGAACGAATTAACGCAGGATTATAATCAATCAGCGCCTTCGTCTTCCCGGCGTGTATGAACAAGGCCAATCGCTTTGGCAATAACGTAAATAAACACACTACCTACAAGGAATCCAATACCAACCATCAAGCCAAGATTACGATCATTAAATTCGTTCAGATTGATCAGACACATGATCACTCCCGTAATGAGTGCGACCCATGCCAGAACTGTCATCGTCAAGACGGCGCGCCGCATATTTTTGTCTTTGCGCTCCAATTGGCTGACCATTGCTGTCTTCGATGCCATAGTAAACACTTCCTTTTCCCTTTTTGTAAGTGCTTTCCTTATACCAATATACCACATCAGTATGATTTTTAGTCAACAAATGTTCAAATTTTCTTCGCAATTTGGACACTTTATTTCAAAATTATCCGTTGACAAAACATTATTCATTTCTTTCTTACTTCTTATAACCCAAAAAACGTCTCTTCATAACAGGAACCGCACTTGACCTTATGAAACCTTTATGAACTACTCATTTCCAACGGTAAAAATACAAAAAAAAGACGGCACATTGGAATACTCCAATGTTACCGCCGTTCTCAGCTTTAATAAGTGGACCATATATAATGAGGAGCTGCTTTACCCTTTAAACCTGCCATCCAAACTATTGGGGATTATGTTCGTTCCGTGTCTCCAACCAATTATTCTTGATGACGTTCTGATACCAGTAATAACTCTCCTTCGGTGTTCTCACGAGTGAACGATAGTCCATATGAACAAGACCAAAACGCATACGGTAGCCTTCTGCCCACTCGAAATTATCCATCAGTGACCATGCCATGTACCCTTTCAGGTTAATACCGTCATTAATGATGCGGTGAATTTGAGCCAAATGCTGCTCATAATATGAAATCCGGCGATCATCGTTAATTTTTCCGTTCTCCAGGTCATCATTGATGCAGGCACCATTCTCTGTGATATATACATCCACATTGCCGTACTTTTGCAAGTAATGCATAAATTCATACAAACCACGTGATTCCACAGGCCAGCCAATATCGGTTTTGGTGAGGCCCATATCAACTTCTTCCGATTGCAGAGCACCTGCCTCCGGATTGAAGCGATTGATCCCCATCGTGTAATAGTTAATGCCGAGCAGATCGATCGGTTGCGAGATAATCTCCATATCGCCTTCCTGAATTGGCACAGTAGCCCCCGCTTCTGCAAACCAATCTACCATAAACTGCGGATATGAACCTTTGTAGATTGGATCAAGGAACCAATCGGTATTAAGCGCAATTGATCGGTCACACGCAGCTTGGTCCTCGGCAGATTTGCTGTACGGCTCAGCCCAGCACACGTTCGGAGCAATACCAATCTGACCGGTTGTTCCCAAACGACGGAAAGATTGAACGGCTTTACCATGAGCAACCAGTAATCCATGGGCCACATTAATAGAAGTTTGCAGGTCTTTGTTTCCTGGCGCATGAATCCCGAGAAGGTTTGACAGGAACGCGATACACCATGGTTCATTGAATGTCAGCCAAAAGTTGATTTTGCCAGAGAATTCTTTGAAGATCACTTCGGCATATTTCACAAAAGCATCCACAGTTCTGCGGTTGCCCCAGCCTCCGTCATCCTCCAGCGTTTGCGGAAGATCCCAGTGATAAAGTGTGAGGAACGGTTCAATTCCAGCTTCGATCAATGCATCCACGAAGCGGTGGTAGAAGTCCAGACCTTCCCGATTGATCTCACCATCTCCGTCAGGAATAATACGCGGCCAGGCAATGGAGAACCGGTATGTATTAATCCCGAGTTTCTTCATCAGTTCGATGTCTTCCTCGTAACGGTGGTAACTGTCACATGCGACATCCCCATTGTCTCCGTTATATACCTTGCCAGGTGTGCGCGCAAACGTATCCCAGATGGATACCCCGCGTCCACCTTCCTGTGCAGCTCCTTCTATTTGATAAGAAGCTGTTGCTGTACCCCAGCGGAAATCTTGCGGAAATTTAAAAATCGTCATGGTTTACTCCTCCGTCTCATGATGACACGCGGATCGTCTGTCCTGCGGTCATGGTTAAAATAATTACATAATCGCCCTGAGGCGTAAGCTCTGCCTTGGCTTGTTCATTTCCTTCTACTCGCAGCGGATAAGCACTGCGAATGGTCAGCGAGTCACTTCGGTCTGCCTTGATGACCGCTGACGCAAGCTTGTTGTCCGCCCACGTTATTGCTACCGTATAGCCACCTCTTGCACGAAGCCCTTCAACTCGACCTTGAGTCCAGAGTTCAGGCAGTGCCGGCAGTAAATGTAACTCGTTCAAGTGGCTCTGCAATAACATCTCCGCGATTCCGGCCGTGCCACCAAAATTACCATCGATCTGGAATGGTGGATGGTCATCAAACAGATTCGGATGTGTGGATCGGGCCAGCAACGTGTGCACAAACTGATGTGCCTGGCTGCTATCCAGCAGTCGTGCATACAGATTGATCAACCATGCACAGCTCCATCCTGTATGCCCGCCACCTTGTGAGATACGACGTTCAAGCGATACCCGTGCTGCTTCTACCAATTCCGGTGTGTACACTCGATTGATCTGCTCTCCCGGATACAGTCCATACAGATGGGAGACGTGACGATGCCCTGGCTCGGATTCGGCAAAATCCTTAAACCACTCCAGTAATTGTCCTTCGCTTCCAATTCGGAATGGATAGAGTTTCTCCAGAGCCTCACTCCACTCGCTTGCCAACGACTCATCTATATTTAGTTGCTTCGAGGCCTCAATACAGCGGCTGAACAGTTCACGAATTAACGTCATATCCATCGTTGAAGCCATGGATATACTGCGTGCCTCCCCAGCATCTGTGAGAAACTTGTTCTCTGGTGAAGTGGATGGAATCGTAACCAGATAACCATCAGGCCCTTCCACCAGCCAATCGAGACAGAACAGCGCCGCCTCTTTCATGATGGGATACGCACGTTCCTCAAGAAAACGCTGATCCCCGGTAAATTGGTAATGCTCCCATAGATGCGAGGTCAGCCACACGCCACCCATCGGCCAGAAAGCCCAGCTTGCATCTCCACCTGTCGGTGTAGAGGTTCTCCAGATATCCACGTTATGATGGGCAGTCCATCCACGGGCTCCATACAGAATCCGCGCCGTTCTTCGTCCTGTATCACTGAGATCGGTCAGCATATCAAACAGCGGCTCATGGCATTCACTGAGATTACAGACTTCCGCTGGCCAGTAATTCATCTCTGTGTTGATGTTGATCGTGTAGTCACTGTGCCATGGAGGCTCTACCTGATGATTCCAGATTCCCTGCAGATTGGCAGGCTGGCTGCCCGGACGCGAACTAGCCATTAACAGATATCTTCCATATTGAAAATAAAGTGCCTCCAGTCCAGAGTCTTGTTGCCCTGCCTGATAAGCCTGCAGCCGCTCATCTGTAGGTAATTCGGCGTTAGCCGATACCCCTAAATCAATAGAGACTCTGTTAAACAACGCGCTATGATCCTGAATATGTCGGTCACGAAGCGCTTCCGCGCCATGTGTGGTCGCTTTGGAGATCATCTCCTTGCATTCCTCTTCCAATACAAGATGATCCTTCACAGGTAACACATCGTAACTCTCAAAGGAGGTAGCCGCTGCCAGATAAAACACAACCTGGTCAGCACCCTGAATATGTAACTTGCCTTCCGGATTGGAGACCTTCACCTGATCACCAGATGCCGTAAATGCTACACGGACAGCATAAGCCGTCCCCCGATCCTCTTCATAGAGAACGGATTCCGGGTGATCTCCGAAGTAATTGGACTCCACATGACTTGGGGTCCGACTGAACATGGTTAGAGCATCTCCCGAAGTCTCAACGCGATAAGGATGGAGACTGTCTAACGTAACACTTACACTCACAGCGCCCTTCTGATCAGCAGTTAATGTGCATACCATTAGATCATCCGAAGCACTGGAATACACTTCACGTACGTATTGAGTTCCTTCCAATGAGTAGGTTGTGGTTGCAATACCCGATTCCAGATCAAGCTCCCGTTCAAATGCATCATATGAAAGATCATTCAAACCCTCATGGTGCAATAGAAAATGACCCATCGGCTGGTAGGCCTCTACATCACGACCAAGCATTTCACGGTTCAACAAATCCTCAGCTTCACCATACTGCCCAGACATGATCAACTCTCGCGTCTGTTTCAAATACCGCTGACTGCTGTATTGAATCGTATCCCGTGGAAACCCTGACCATAATGTATCTTCATTGAGCTGAATTCGTTCATCTGCTGCGCCACCGTACACCATGCCTCCAAGACGGCCGTTTCCGATGGGCAATGCTTCTTCCCAGCGTTTTGCCGGTTGTTGATACCATAGACGATTGATTTTAGTTTGTTTATTGTGTTGGGACATGATTAGCTCCTGTTCCTGAATCAGCTGTATACTCCTTATGTCATAAAACGTTTTCGGTAAGTGCTTACAATAATAAAATTATATGTGATTTCAAAATTTGCGTCAATGCAAATCATCACATCATTCCACAAAAAAAAGGCCCCATATAGGGCCCTTTCCTTGTGTAACCATGGATCACAGACAATCCATATTATTTTACGTCTTTTCCTGTCCACAGAGAGACACGTTCCTTAACCCAAACCGTAAATTGTTTCTCCATTTCAACTGCACCCGCTTTGTCCAAATCAGCCAGTAAAGCATCATAGGTTGCATCAAAGTTGGCTGGTGTAGTCAGAACAGCTTCCGGAATCCGTTTACGGATGATATCCTGCGTTTTCTGGAACGTTACCTCATACTCTGTACCAGAAGGTACGGACATGTTATACGCTGCGCCCCAATC
Source organism: Paenibacillus sp. VT-400 (assembly GCF_001029205.1). Classification (NCBI taxonomy): domain Bacteria; kingdom Bacillati; phylum Bacillota; class Bacilli; order Caryophanales; family Paenibacillaceae; genus Paenibacillus; species Paenibacillus sp. VT-400. The sequence continues at coordinate 99,006 of NZ_LELF01000065.1, forward strand.
CTTAACTGGCAGATCTTCTTCAGCCGGATAGAACTCTTTCCAAGTCGTGATACCATAAGCTTTCAGCGTTTCTTTCTCTGCAGCCGTGTAACCAGCTACAATCTGCTCAGGGAAGTTTGTTGTGTAGTAGTTATCCGTAGAATCTTTTACACCATCACCGTATCTTGCACTAAATACGTTATACATCCCAATTCCTGTTTCCTTGCTGAAATTGGAGTTGTCATTCGTTTTGCGGTCCTGTACGTCATCTGGAATCACGCGTTTACCATCTTCTACGTTGTAATGTTCACCTTCGATACCCCAGTTTCTCAGAACTTGTCCTTCATCGGAAGCAAGCCAATCCATGAATTTGATGATACGCACTGGATCTTTGGCCGAAGTTGTAATCCCGATGCCATAACCGTCAAATCCGGCTGGTTGGAACGTGTGATCCACAATCTCATCGTTAAGTGATACAGAGAAGTGAGCGTATGTGGCATCATCCTTACCAGATGATTTAAGCGCGTTCTCCGCTTCTTGATAGTTCCACTCTTGGTCAATCAGACCGAGGACACGACCACTGGCAATTTTGGACTTGTATTGGTCATCCTTTTGAACAAAGGCATCTTTGTCCAGTAGGCCTTCATTGTACATTTTATTCAACCAGCGGAAATATTCTCTTTCCTCTGGACGTTTGTAGTGCAATTTTGCTTCATACGTTTCAGGGTCAATGTAATATTCACCATCATCCGGTGCACCTGTTGCCTGGAAAGCCGGGTTCGTTACCGTGATCATGATTTTCCAATCATCTGCATTCAATGTTAATGGAATGGTTGGTTGACCATCAATGGTTGGATGTTTTTCATAATAGGCTCTGAGTACATTCTCGTAATCCTCAAGTGTCTTCACTTCAGGGTATCCGAGCTCTTTCAATACTCTTTGCTGAATTTCAAATCCACCTGTAGCGTCAAACGTAACATTATCAACACCCATATTGGTTGGAATGGTATAGATCGCTTGATCTTCCAAACTGTATTTCAAACGATTCATCTGTTCTCCGTAGATTTTTTTCAGATTGGGAGCATGCTCCTCAATCAGATCCGTGAGATCCAGCATCGCGCCTGCATCCACAAGCTTAGATAAGTTACCTTTAGGGTAAATCATATCAGGAAAGTCACCACTGGCAGCCATTAGTGCAATCTTCTGGTTACCACCATCGTTTACATCATACTCTGCTTCAAGAGTAACGCCAGTTTGCTCCGTAATCTTTTTACCAACAGCATCTTGCATCTTGTTCCAGGTTGGACTAGCATCCGCCCCGAAGAATGTAACTGTGATCGGTTCGGTTCCGCTGGATTCCGAAGTCTCTTTGGTTCCCGAATTCCCGCAACCTGCTGTAACCAACATTGCACTTGCGAGCATCAACATTGCAAACGTCTTGGGTGTATTGCCTTTCATTTTGCCTCTCATTGTCTAGTTCCCCCTATTATTTATGAAGGTTTTATCTGTATAACAGGCTTTATGCCTGAGGATACCACTTTTTTTGAATACGCTTTCGATATCGTTCATTCCGACGTGTTTACTGAAGCTGACGTTTCGATTCTGCCAAAAGAAAGATTCTTCTTCTAACGGACGTAAAACGTTTTCGTAAATGGAATAAACCGCTTACTGAAAGTGCTTACATGATAGATTATAGGCTATCCATCACCTCACGTCAACAATAAAAAAAGCCCTTTCTCAAGGGCTTTTTTTGCTATGAAAATCCTTAACTTTAATGCTTGGTTTTCAAGCTTATTTCACATCTTTTCCAGTCCAGAGAGCTACACGTTCTTTGATCCAAACCGTGTATTGTTTCTCCATCTCCACTGCACCCGCTTTATCGAGTTCAGCCAGAAGACTATCATATACGCTGTCGAAGTTCTCAGGTTTGGCAAGGATCGCCTCTGGAATACGTTTACGTACGATATCCTGTGTTTTCTGGAACGTTACGTTGTAATCCGTGTCAGATGGTACAGGCATGTTGTATGCTGCACCCCAATCTTTCAGCTTCAGATCATCGTCGGAAGGATAGAAATCTTTCCATGTTGTAATACCATAGGCTTTCAACGTTTCCTTCTCAGCGGCAGTGTAACCAGCTTGAATCTGTTCAGGGAAGTTCGTTGTATAGTAGTTATCCGTGGCATCTTTCACACCATCACCGTATCTGGCGCTAAATATGTTATACATGCCTACGCCTGATTCTTTGGTAAAAGCAGAGTTATCATTGGTTTTGCGATCTTGTACGTCAGCCGGAATGATGCGTTTCCCATTCTCGACTTGGTAATGTTGGCCTTCAACGCCCCAGTTTCTCAGGACCTGACCTTCATCGGAAGCAAGCCAATCCATGAATTTGATAATACGTACCGGATCTTTGGCCGAAGTTGTGATTCCGATACCATAACCGTCAAATCCTGTCGGTTGGAACGTATGATCCACAATATCCTTGTTCAGGGATACGGAGAAGTGGGCATATGTTTTGTCTCCACCGTTAGATGATTTCAAAGCATTCTCCGCCTCACCATAGTTCCACTCTTGGTCAATTAGACCAAGTACACGGCCACTGGCAATTTTGGATTTGTATTGGTCATCCTTTTGAACAAATGTATCTTTATCAAGCAGACCCTCATTGTACATTTTGTTCAACCAACGGAAATATTCTTTTTCTTCAGGACGTTTGTAGTGTAGAACGGCTTCATACGTCTCAGGGTTGATATAATACTCACCGTCATCCGGTCCACCCGTAGCTTGGAATGCAGGGTTCGTTACCGTAATCATAATTTTCCAGTCATCTGCATTCAATGTTAACGGAATCGTCGGTTGACCATCAATCGTTGGATGTTTTTCATAATACGTTCTCAATACGTTCTCGTAGTCCTCAAGCGTTTTTACTTCAGGGTAGCCAAGCTCTTTCAATACTCTTTGTTGAATTTCGAATCCGCCCCTAGCGTCAAACTCAACGTTATCTACACCCATATTCGTCGGGATCGTGTAAATGGCTTGATCTTCCAAACTGTATTTCAGACGGTTCATCTGATCACCATAGATTTTTTTCAAGTTGGGAGCATGCTCCTCAATTAGATCGGTCAGGTCCAGCATCGCGCCTGCATCCACAAGCTTAGACAAGTTGCCTTTAGGATAGATAATATCAGGGTAATCACCACTGGCAGCCATCAAAGGAATCTTTTGGTCACCACCATTATTCACATCATACTCAGCTTCAATTGTAACTCCCGTTGCCTTAGTAATTTCTTGACCGACAGCATCCTTCATGTTATTCCAGTTCGGACTCGCGTCTGCACCAAAGAATGTAAAGGTCACTGGACTGGTTGTATCTCCGGAATCAACCGGTTTCTCTGAAGCGTTAGTTCCTCCTCCACTGCCGCTGCATCCTGCTGTAATTGCAAGAGCACTGGCTAACAGAAGCATTGCGAATGTTTTTGGTGTTTTGCCCTTCATGTGTAATCCCCCTTATGGATATTAATGAAGCTGTATATTTGTATAACAGGCTGACCTGCAAATACCGTAACCAGATGAAAAAAATGTAATTTTCTTGTTTTTATAACATTAGAAGCGTTTTCTTGAAAATAAAAAATGTTCTTCTTGCCTTATTTCCTCTTCATTCTGCAAATGTTTACTTTGAGATTCAGGTGTATGCCACCTGTTGTACAAGCAAATGTAAGTGCTTTCATACTTGAATAATAATCGCTCCTATATCCCTTGTCAATAGTGAATTTATAAAATTGAAAACGTTTTTTAGAAAACGTTTTAGATAAAAAAAGAACCCAGAATATCTGGGTTCTTTTTTGTTTTAGATCTGAATTGCTAATCGTTTATTTAGCTTCTTCACCGCTCCACAATTGAACACGGTTTTGAACGAGTTCTGTGTATTGTTTCTCCATATCCTCTGCGCCTGCTTGGTTCACTTCTGCAATCATGCCGTCATAGATCGCATCGAACTGTTCAGGAGTACTCAGAATGGCTTCCGGGATACGCTTCCGGATGATATCCTGTGTTTTCTTGAAGATGACGTTGTAGTTGGAGTCACCTGGTGTTGGCAGATTGTATGCTGCTCCCCATGGTTTGATTGGGAACTCATCTTCACTCGGGAACAGATCTTTCCACGTCGTAGCACCGTAAGCTTTGAGTGTTTCTTTCTCTGCATCGGAATATGCTGCCACGATCTGTTCAGGGAAATTCGTAGTGTAGTAGTTGTCCGTTGAATCCTTCACACCGTCTCCATAGTGACCAGACATATTGGTGTACAGACCGATACCCGTTTCTTTCTGGAATACGGCTGCATTATTGGTTTTCTGATCCAAAATGTCGGCAGGAATGACACGTTTGCCGTCCTTCACTTCATACTGTTTGCCCTCAATTCCCCAGTTCATCAGCACTTGCCCTTCTTCAGAAGCCAGGTAATCGAAGAATTTGATCGTACGAACCGGGTCAGGATTCGATGTTGTAATCCCTACACCCCAACCGGATACAAAACCAGGGTCTTGGTAGGCATGATCCTTGATATCCTCGGACAGGGTTACCGGGAAGTGTGAATACGTTGCTTCATCCTTGCCCGCAGATTTCAGTGCATTTTCTGCATCGGAGTAACCCCAATCCTGGTCAATGACACTCAGAACACGTCCACTTGCAATTTTGGATTTGTATTGGTCTGTTTTCTGAATAAAGCTGTCCTGATCCAGCAATCCAGTGTTGTACATATGGTTCAACCAGCGGAAGTACTCTTTTTCCTCTGGACGTTTGTAATGCAGAGTTGCTTCATACGTCTCTGGATCGATGTAGTATTCACCATCATCCGGAGCTCCTGTTGCCTGGAAGGCAGGGTTCGTTACAGTAATCATGATTCTCCAATCATCCGCGTCCAGTGTTAACGGGATCGTTGGCTGACCATCAATCGTTGGGTGTTTCTCTTTGTACGCCTTCAATACATTCTCGTAATCCTCAAGTGTACGCACTTCCGGGTATCCGAGTTCTTTCAGTACACGGTGCTGAATCCCAAATCCACCACCTGCATCAAAGTACTTCTGGTCTACCGCATAATACGTTGGCAGCACATAAATAGCCTGATCTTCATTACTGTATTTCAACCGGTCCATGTAATTACCATACAGCTTCTTCAGATTGGGAGCATATTGGTCGATCAGATCTGTCAGATCGAGCATTGCTCCGGCATCCACCAGTTTGCTGAGTTCTCCTTTGGGGGAGACAATATCCGGATAGTCTCCGCTCGCCGCCATTAAGGATATTTTATCTTGACCACCACTAACGGCAAATTCACCGTTAAGGGTTATCCCTGTTTTTTCCGTAAGGACTTTACCTACTTCATCCTTCATGCCATTCCAGTTCGGACTGGGGTCAACGCTGAAGAAATCAAAAGTAAGTGGAGTTGTCTCTGCGCTTGTATCCTTGAACGACGTATCACTGCCGCTTCCTCCACCGCAACCTGCGAGTAAAGACATTGCAAGCACTGGTGCCAGTGCAATCTTCATTTTGGAACTTGCCATAATGGTAATCCTCCCTGTTTCATATGTCTGTCTTATCCGGGACTTTTTTGTCCCTGTCTATAGCTTCATGAATACCACACCGCAGCCCTATACGGTGAAGCGCAGACCAAATGGCTGCGCTTCGGGTATCCTGATGCTTCATTTGTAGATGTACGGCCGCTCTATGTGGCAGCCTGTACCCAATTGTTTAACCTTTTACTGCGCCCAGTGTCATACCACCAACAAAGTACTTCTGAAGGAATGGATATACAATGAGGATTGGAACCGTTACAACGATCGTAATCGCCATTTTGATCGATTCCGGTGAAATCTGTGTCATTTGCTGCGCCATATCATTGGCATTTCGTCCAGCACCTGAGCCCTGCTGTGTACTTTGCAATACTTTCATCAGCTCATATTGGAGCGTGGTCAAATGTGCCTTTGAACCATTATACAGGTACGTATCAAACCACGCATTCCATTGACCTACAGCCAGGAACAATGCGATGGTAGCAAGCACTGGTTTACACAGTGGCAAGATGATTCTGTAATAGATTGTAAAGTCATTCGCTCCGTCCAGCTTCGCGGATTCCTGCAATGAGTATGGCAGGCCATCAATGAATGAACGGATGATAAACACGTTAAATGCACTGATCATGCCAGGCAACACATATACCCAGAATGTACCGATCAGGTTCAAGTCACGCATCAGAATGTACACCGGAATCAGACCACCGGAGAAATACATCGTGAGCGCGAGTGTTGTGGAAACAAATTTTCTAAGTCCAAAATCAGGTCTGCTCAGTGTAAAGGCGATCATGGATGAACTGATCAATCCGAGCACGGTACCTACAAGTGTACGCAGAATGGAAATCTGCAAACCTTGTAACAATCCATCATATTGGAAAATCGTTTTGTAGTTCTGTAATGTGAATTCGCGAGGCCACAAGTAAATTCCACCACGTACTGTATCTGTCGAGTTATTGAGTGAGATGGCTAGTACGTTAAGGAATGGATAAAGTGTTACAACCAGCACCATGGTCATCGCGAGGATGTTGAATATATCGAACAGTTTATCGCCCCGAGTAGCATTGAATGCTTTGTTCGCCATAATGTCGTCCCCTCCCTACATGATGCTTTCTTTTGTGAATTTTTTGAACAAGCCGTTCGCAGTAAACAGAAGGATGATACTGACAACGGAGTTGAATATACCTATGGCTGTACCATATGAGAATCGTCCCATATTCAAACCATAATTGAGCGCGTATAGATCAAGTACTTCCGAGTAGTCTGTGACCAGACTGTTGCCAAGCAAGAACTGCTTCTCGAAACCGATACTGATAAGATGTCCAATCGACATGATGAAAAGTACAGAAATCGTGGTCCGTATGCCAGGCAGCGTAATATGCCACATCTGTCTCCAGCGGTTGGCTCCATCTACACGGGAAGCTTCATACAGCTCATTGTCGATACCTGTAATCGCCGCCAGATAGATGATGGCATTCCAACCGGTTTCCTTCCACATATCTGAAGCGGTTACAATGTACCAGAACAAGTTTCCCTTGGCCATGAATTGGATTGGCTGATCGATAATGTTCAGTCCTACCAATAGATCATTGATAATCCCTCCATCGGTGGAGAGCATCTTCGTAATGATCCCGGCTACAACAACCCAGGATACAAAGTGAGGCAGATATGATACCGTTTGCACGGCACGTTTGAAGAACATGCCTCTCATTTCATTCAGGAGAATAGCGAAGAAAATTGGTACGATAAAACCGACAACTAGTCCCATCAAGCTCATTGCAAGCGTATTACGAAGTACCAGATAGAAACGATCATCACTGAACAGCTCTACAAAGTGTTTAAAACCAACCCACTCTTGATCACCAAATGATCTGGCAGGTTTATAATTTTGGAAAGCCATCGTCCATCCCCATAGTGGCAGATAGTTAAATACGAAAACCCAAGCTACGAATGGCAATGACATGAGATAGAGATATTTCTGCTGTTTCATTCTGTCCCAAATTCCGTTCCGCCGATTCTTTAAAGGCGGTTTGGGGTCACTGCTTCTGTTCGCGGAAGCGGATTTTTTTGTTAGCGTTTCCATCTCCGTTCCCCCTCCTCTGTTTTATAAAATAATTATACTCGATAGAGCGTTTTCAAAATACCATCTGGATTTTAGAGAAAATCATATAAAAATTAGATATAGACATATATAATCAGACATTAATTCGTTAAAATCAGTGATAAATTATACTTTTAAATGATATAAAAGTAATATTAAGGTAAAGAACTATTCAAAGTGGTAAATATCGAAAACGTTTTATAGTAATCGTTTACTTCAATTACATGGCATACAAAAAGGACCCTTTCGGGTCCCTCTGATTACAATGTAAATTGAATGGTTTGCAGTTTAACGATGCCGAGTAATTGCGCTACGGATATGGAGGTTGCTGGACGGAATTGATCTCCATTCAGATAGGCAAGTATCTCCTGAAATAAGTAGGCGGCTTCCGGACGCTTCATTACAGCCAGATTGGCAAAGGGAAGTGAGGATATCAAAATTTTGCCCTTCCCTACTTTTGCCTCAAAGGCATAAGCGAGTCGTTTGGCCCGATGGAAATGGTCCACCACTTCGATCAGCGGCTCCACCCCGGGCAACGTATCCATACATATCGCTGGTGTACCGTTCACCAAGTGATACCAATGCCAGTCCGAAGCCCCATCATGCGGGAAAGAGCCTAGTAGTGCTAGCTGTTTTCTCAAATACATGCCCATCGTTGCACCAGGCTGTGTAGCAAACATCAGGTAATTCCAGAATACAGGCAGATACTTGGTCTCCACTGAATCATATAACCCTTCTGCGGTTGGCTGTAGCCAAACACTTCCCCCGTTGACCACATAATCAACGACATTGGGTGTTAACGACTGAACGATAACCAAGTCAATCTCCCGATTTTTCAACAACTGGAATCCATCGATGCGATCTACGCAATCATCATGCGCTTCACCCAATAATGGCTTCAACTCTGCCACGGTATTCCAGAACCGATTCGAATCCGGATGAGACTCGTAAAAAGGAAACGACCAGCCATGCCATACATTCGCTACAGTTCTTTCCGAATCGCCTGATATCAGCTCCGCCTCGATCCGAAAAGCTGCTGCCCCTTCATGAGGAGCGGTAGCGACGATGCTTCCCAGTGACATGACAGACCCACATTGGATATCTCCGGTCTTCCATTCCCCTTCAGTAAGTATCACATCATCTCTTATTAACCTCCACTGAATAACGGCGTCCTCAAGCGGCTCCTTACCGTAGTGAGAGATGCGTACATCGACATGAATGGGTTCTCCGGCGTAAAATGTACGCTCCTTACAGCTTAACAACAGCACCACATCTGCGTTGAAACGCATGAATTCTTCTGGTGTTGTAATGCCTTTGTCATCCCAAAATACATCCAGAATGCCCGTCGTAGCATGTCCCTGCCCTGGAAAATCACGAATGTCCAGAAGTTGTACACCCGCAGCGTCCGGTGTACGCCGAATTCGCTCCATGGCTTCTTTTAAGGAACGTACCAGATGGGTACCACTGACCTGTTGAAAATGCTCCAGGTCCTCGATCATGCCTTTGTTTGTTAACGATTCTTCGATCGGTCGTAACCAGCTAGGACGCAATACGCCAGTATATTTGGCTCGCTCTTGGGGCCGCACATACATGGTGTACTGTGCATGTTCGTGTCCTATAACAGGATGCTCCGCAAGCCGGGTAACCGCACGATAGTCCAGCGTGGTATCCGGCACAGCAGAATATGCAGATTCCAACGGGGGATGCCAGTTCAACGACTGAATATAATAATCACCTTCCCGCCCTTGCGCCGGAAGCTGTCCAAAACCTGTATTGTCCGTATATAACCGGGTCGGGTCCATATCCCTTGCCCTTGAGACCAATGCATTGAGTTCTGGGTGGCCATTCGGACCAATAAGTTCATTCCCCATGGAGAACATGACGAATGAAGGATGTCTATGCAGCGACTGAAGCAACCCGTCCAGTTCTTGTGTCAGATAGGACAATACTTCAGCTGGCGCAGACTGATCTGATTGCTCAAAGAAACGAGACCAATGGGGAAGTTCTGCCTGCACTAGCATGCCCGCTTCATCAGCAGCATCCCAGAAAGGCTCCGGCGCGCTCCACCCATGCAGTCGGACATGATTGAAGCCATACGATCTGGCGATTCGAAATTGCTGAAGATAATGCTCCTTGTCCCAGACGGGATAACCCGTCAGTGGGAAGATACAGCAATCGACGTACCCACGCAGGTATACTGGTATCCCATTCAGTTCAAGCTGCTTCCCGTTTGTTGCAAAGGACCGTACACCAAATGATTGCTCCAGCCGATCCAGTTCCTGTTCACCGTCATAGAGACGGATCACCGCCTTGTATAATTCAGGGGATTCATCCGACCATCTTGCGATAGACTTCTCTGTTCCAAGTACCAATCGCCACTGTTCTATTAAAGCGTTACTTTCAATTAACTCTGCTGAGCTTATATCCACATGCGCTGGAACATTCATATCCACATGACAACTATATCGATCAAGCCATGTGCCGTCCGGATGCTGGATATCCACATGTAATTGCATCGATCTAGCGGAATCATTTGCGGGAGCGCTTACAGTACAATCAACCAGAATGGTTCCGTTCTCAGCATCTGGTTGAATACGTAACGTCTGTAATCGGCATGGGGGCAGACTGTCCAGATAAACACCACCCGTGATTCCACCCCAGGCTGTGGCCGTATGCAATGAATGAATATGGCTACCCGCCAGCGGAAGTTTCATCGTATTATCCACGCGAATCTCTATCCGATTCACTTCCCCCTGCTTCACCAGAGAGGTAACATCCCACTTCTGTAGATTCACCAGACTATCCTGCTGCCCTGCATATTGTCCATTGATCCAGAGATGCGTTGTCCAGCGGACCCCTTCCAACCTGAATACATACTGGCAGCCAGAATCATCTGATGGAACATGAACATCCTGAGCATACCAGGCTGAGCCTTCATATTCGCGTACCTTGGTCCAGGTATCGAGCCTTTCGTATGCAGGCTCATCTCCGTATCCTTGCTCTTCCCATGAACCGGGAATCTGAATGGTCTCCCATGATGTATTTTCACACTGTGAAGGCGGTAATATCTCTTGTTCAATGAGTGTATCGGACTCCAGATCCAAACAAAACTGCCATGTTCCATTTAAGTTCAATGTATGACGTACAGCGCCTATATCAGACAAATTCATATCGTATAGCCATCCCTTCATCTGGATTCTTGTAAATCCAGTCTAAAATGTGAAGCATTCGGTGACCATTGCTTATCATGGGAAGTGCATGGACAATATGATGAATCTGGAAATTTCTCAGGAATATCGAAAACGTTTTACACAATAGGCAGGGGCAAAGCCCAGCACTCCGTACTTATTCCTCGTTTATATCTGTAGCCGTTCCTTTAATTGATGAATGGGTTCTGGCCTGTTTGTAAGCGGATGGGGATTCCCCTACATATTTCTTGAACTTACCGTGGAAGTAGTCCACATTTGCATATCCCACTCTCGCCGCGACCTGATGGACCTTCAGTCCTTCATCCAGCAATTCCTTGGCCTTTTCCATACGAACCTTGTCCAGAAATGCATTGAAATACTCTCCAGTATGATTTTTAAACAACTTACCCAAGTAACTGCTGTTATAGTTAAACACTTCTGCCAGTACTTCGAGCTTGAGATTTTCGCCAGGGTTACGCTGGATAAATTCAATCATCTGTTTCAATACAGTATCCTTGCTTCCCCCACCCATACGTTGAATAAGTCGATTCAAGTGTTCTGATGCCATGACTTTGAGATCAGACATCGTAAATTGATGATAGACTTCATTAATCAGAACCGAATGTTCCTGCATAATGGAGTGCATATGTTGATTCGTCGCTGCAAGCTTGTTGAACGCCAGGGAAAATACCTGTGAGAACGCCGTCTTGATCGCTTGCTCTGTTCGGTGATATGGAACCAGGCGCTCTTCCATCTCACCCAGCACCCGCATAACGGACTCACTACTGCGGATGTCTAACGCATAATACAGCTTGTCCGCGAGTTCATCCTCAACTGGCTCATGTGCTCCGTCCACAGCTTCAACTTCTGGTTTAACAACGCTTTCGCCTTCGCTACCTTCAGTCCACAGAATGATGCGTTGCTCCGTGAACAAAAAGCGTTCCCCGAGTAAACGATTCGCCTGCGTGTATGACCGCGCAATTTCAGAAGTGGAATGTACAGGTTCTCCCGCAGCACCATACATGTGAACCTCCCATTCTCCAAGAAGTCCTTCCAGCTCATCATACAGATTTCTTGCAGATGACTCGGATGTGATTGTTTCCTTACTTAACAGTCCCAGACCTGAATGGAACGAGAATACAATGCCTCGTTCTTTCTGGTCAAATGCTTCAATCAGTTTGCGTTTCATAACACTTCCCCGTTGCAGGTCGGGGGCCGCATGCATCTCAAACAGTACAATCTGATAGTGAGGCCAGTGCAGTCCCAGGCTATCTTCTTCCATGCTGCCCGCACCCTCCAGACTGTCAAAGAGCAAAGCCTCAATCTGATGCTCCCGATAGACGGTATCCTCACCAGCTTGACGTGCCATTGTCTCCCGTTCACGGGTCAGGATCGTAGCAATCCGCTCAAGTTCACCAATGATCTCTTCTTCATCCACCGGTTTGAGCAGATAACCATCCACACCAAAACTGATGGCTTTCTTGGCATAATCAAAATCCGCATAACCACTCAATATCAAAAAGTGCGAATCCGGATGATTCCGGCGCACTTCTTCAATCACATCCAGCCCGGTCATACCGGGCATGCGAATATCAATAATCGTCAGATCAGGCTCCAATTCCTCAAACCGGGAGATGGCCTCACGCCCGCTGGCAGCTGTAGCAATGACCTGGAATCCGTATTTTTCCCATTCGATAATGGTTGTCAGTCCCTCACGTATGCTCGGTTCGTCATCCACCAAAAACACTTTATACATGTTGGTCCCCTCCTGCTGGCAAAGTGAAAGAAACCTCGGTTCCTTCCCCATATACACTCTTAATCTGTAATCCATATGGCTCCCCGTACGTCAATGTTAAGCGTTGATGTACATTACGCATGCCGATCCGACTCTTCTCCTGTTCCTCCGGTCCACAGATAAACTGCATCACCTCAGCCAGTCGTTCTGGCGTTATGCCTGCACCATTGTCATCCACACGGATCTGCACAATGTTCTCTACTAAACGAATACTTATATGAACACGGACTGTACCCTCTTTGTTCTCCAGACCATGGACAATCGCATTCTCAACCAAAGGTTGAATAATCAAAGGCGGAATGTACATCTTCTCCACCTCGGGATCGATATGGATCTGGAATGCAAGGCGGTCGCCGTAACGAAATTTCTGAATTTCCAAATAGGAACGTACCATTTCAAGTTCAGCCCGGAAGGTTGTTTTTCCACTGCCAATCTCCAGACTCTTGCGCATCAGCTTGCCTAACAGCCTGACGATGTTAGCAATCTCTGCTTCTCCCTTAATATGCGCTTTCATCCGAATGGACTCCAGTGCATTAAACAAGAAATGGGGATTGATCTGGCTCGCCATCATTTTCAGTTTAATCTCTTTTTGGGCGATTTCCAATTGATTGTTCTGTTCGGTCGCTTCTACCACCTGCGTCATGAGTTCATTGATACTTTTCACCATATAGTTGAACTGTCGTGACAGTTGTCCAATTTCATCGTTTCCATCAATCCTTGACGTCACGTTCAGGTCTCCTAGTGCAAGCTTGTTGAGGTGTTTACTCAGCCGGAGCAATCGGTTCGAAGTGAGGAACGAGATGATATATACGAAAAGTAGGGCAATGACCAGCACAAGTATAATAAAAATCATGCCGATCAAGCTGACGGTGTTGGCGTCTTTGACGATATTTTTGGTGGCAAAAACCGAAATCACCTTCAGGCTATTCATACTTGATCCAGGGCCCAGCTCATCAATAACAATATTAGATGGTTCCCCCCGGAAATCACCCTCTATGGTGCCTTTCGCCTGATTCTGCAGATCAACGCCAAAATCAAGCTCATCCAGCGTTTTACCCACCAGCTCGGTATTCTTGGCTGCAACCACATAACCCTGCTCGTCCGTAATCATCGTCTCGAACTGTTCCTGACGCAACAATCCATTCAGCTCATCCTGATTGATCACAATCATCAATACGCCCTCGGTCCGATACTCGGCAAAAGGTACTTTGCGCACCAGGCTGAGCTTGTGTACAGGATTATCTTCCTTGTCCGGAATGTAGAACCACCCGATGCTGGTTGTTTTCAGTGCCTGTTGATACCAGTAGCTCTCTTCCGTCTGCTTGTCTACCGGGATGAATTCGAGGTTGTTGATCAATGTTGGGTTAGTTGAGTAAAAACGAATACCGGCTATCTCACGGTACAAACGCCTGTACTCCTGAAAGTCTTTGTATGCAAGATACGCTGAGGTTAGCTCCACAACGCTCTTGTACCGCTTATTCACGATCTCCTTGAGATCCGCATTAAACATTAATAGATTGGATATATCGGTTGGTACACGCAGCATGGTTGCCGTCTGGCTCTTGATCTTGTCTACATTGATGATCGTCTGTCCTATCGCATTGTCCAGGGCTTGCTGGCGAAAATAACTGGTCACAGCAAGACCAACAATCAGGACCGGAATCATGACAACCAGTACATAGGAAATGAGCAATTTATGCTTTAATTTGAGATTATTAGTGGTTCGTATCAGCCTTTTAAACATGTCTGCACCTTCCGTCATCTGTATAAGCGCTTACATATAAACAACAGGATCAGGATGTTCTGTCCTCAGAATTAATCATACCACATAACCGTCAGAATTCGGATTGTCATTGCAATGGGTACTATATTGCCAGGCTGTAAGCCAACCTACCTCTAGTAGAAGAGGCCGCCATTAACATGGCGACCGGGCTTACCGAATTATTTTCTACTGACGGAAGTTTAGTGACTCCTAGATGGGCGAAATCCCTGTTGAAGTGTTGGAAAAGCCAAAAAAGGCACTCCCACGATTGGAAGTGCCTTCTCAGTATCAGAGATTTACTCATATGTTATTAAGGACGAGGTGTACTTACCCCATTGAGGATCAGTTTAGGATGAATATCGGCGCTCAGCGAAGCGGAAACTGCACAATATTTTTCCTCAGCCATCTGGATGGCTTTCCAGATGCGATAATCCGGGATATCGCCATCGACTTTGAAGATCAGATCAATGGATGTGAAGCCTTTGGGCATCTCTTCACTGCGTGTGCCTTGCGCTTCAATCTCAATCGACTCAATTTTGTCCAGGAAAGCGTCCAGAATCATCGTAATATCGATTCCCATACAGCCGCCGAGACCCGCCAGTAACAATTCCATCGGGGTCGCACCCTTGCTGTCACCACCATAAGCAGCAGTGGCATCCATGCCAACCGCGTAGCCAGAGGGTCCTTCGGAAGTAAACGCACGTTTGCCTTTCCATACGGTTGTTACATTCATGATGTTATCCTTCTTTCTTACAATAGTTTAAGTTCAAGCGAAAAGGTTTGCACTTGCCACTCAGATGACAGAATAATCTTCCGATCGCTGTTATCTTCATCAAAATTCAGTAATCTGTTGCAAGAAACGGCGGGTGCGTTCCTGCTTCGGCTGTTCAAAGAACGCCTGTGGACTTGCTTCTTCCACAATTGACCCGTCCGCCATAAAGACGATTTTGTTCGCCACATTACGGGCAAACTTCAATTCATGCGTCACAACCAGCATCGTCATACCTTCCTCTGCAAGCTCCTTCATGACGGAAAGTACCTCTCCGACCAATTCAGGGTCAAGAGCTGAAGTCGGCTCATCAAACAGCATCACTTCCGGCTCCATCGCGAGTGCACGCGCAATGGCGACCCGCTGCTGTTGTCCACCGGACAATCGGGATGGATACGCATCCTGCTTGTCCGACAAGCCGACTCGATCCAGAAGAATCCGGCCGCGTTCAGCCGCTTCGTCACGTTTGATTTTTTTCACCGTAACAAGACCTTCCATCACATTACCCAGCACTGTCTTGTGCGGATACAGATTGAATTGCTGGAACACCATGCCGGTCTGGCGACGAATCTCCAGTACCCGCGCACGCTGGACTCGCAGCGGATCTGCGCTGTTAACCACAATGCCGTTCACTTCAATCTGTCCTCCGGACAACTCTTCGAGTCCATTCAGGCAGCGCAGCAAGGTACTTTTGCCTGAACCACTTGGGCCGAGCAATACAACAATATCTTTGGCATCGACATGAAGATCGATGTTCGTAAGTACTTCATTTTTCTGAAAACGTTTGGTAAGTCCAGTTGTTGTAATCATCGGTTCTCTCCTCCCATCAGTAAGCCCGGGCCAACCGGCGCTCCACTTGTTCCAGAATGGCCGAGAAGCCGATACTCATGATCCAGTAGATCACACCAATCGCCAGATAAAATGGCATGTTCAATGCATATTGTGATACCAGCAGTTGTGCTGAACGCAACAACTCGGTAACACCAATCGCCGCCACAAGTGATGTTTCCTTCAACATGCCAATGAAGGTGTTCCCCATCGGCGGAATCGCAATGCGCACAGCCTGCGGGAAGATAATGCGTCTCATCGCTTGAGCCGGGGTCATTCCCGTTGCATATGCAGCTTCTGTCTGTCCTTTAGGCACAGCCTGAATGGCTCCACGGAACGTCTCCGATAGAAACGCACCTGCATTCAGACTCAGTCCCAGACACGCTGCGGTGAGCGATCCCAAGGTCACTCCATAATCGACCAATCCGTAATAAATAACGAATAATTGCACCAGCAGCGGGGTTCCCCGCATGATGGATACATAAAACCTTGCGATCAACCTAAGCCAAATCGGTCCCTTCAGACGAGCAATCGCAACAAGCACCCCGATGATGAACGCAAAAAACATGGAGATCACAGTTACATACAGCGTATAATAAGCCCCCTTCAGAAAGAAGGGGATATTCTCAAATACTAGTTCCATGGGTCAAATCTTCCCTTCGCCTTGCAGGTTCATTATTGCGCAGGCTCTTCACCAAACCATTTTTTGAAAATGGTATTGTACGTGCCATCATCTTTCATGCCTTTGAGAGCATCATTCAGTGCTGCTACGAGTTCCGGATTGTCTTTGCGAACAGCAATACCTGCCTGGTCACTCTTAATAGCTTCACCTACAGCTTTGATATTCAATCCGTTGGCATCCACAATCGGTTTCAGAGCGTACATATTGTTGATTGTTGCGTCAATCCGCCCAGCATTCAGATCTTTGAGTGAAGAGATGACATCGTCATAGGTTTTGATCGTGAAGTCTCCCACTTTTGGCAACACTTCATTACGCAGATATGATTCATCATTTGTACCCAGACCAACGCCAATCGTTTTTCCTTTGAAGTCTTCCAGCTTGGTAATATCGTTATTGTCTTCTTTTACAATAATTTTAACTTGATTCGTAATATACGGATCACTGAAATCCAGTACTTTCTTACGATCATCGGTAATCGTCATCTGGCTAATGATCGCATCCAGCTTCTTCGCTTGCAGACTTGGTGTTAGACCGGAGAACTCCTGAGATACAAATTCAACTTCAACCCCAAGACGCTTCGCAACTTCACGTGCAATATCAGCATCGTAGCCGTCCATTTCTTTCTTATCGTTCAGGAAGTTGTACGGTGCGTATGTGCCCATCATGCCCACTTTGATAACGCCAGCCGACTTGATCTGCTCCAGTTCATTACTTGCCTGTGCACCATTTGTGCTTCCACCATCTGTTGCTTTACCACAAGCACTAAGTACCAGCACGGTCATCAGCAGAATTGCTGTCAAAGACCAGCCTTTACGAGTTTTCGATCCATATGTGTTGTTCATTACGTTAACTTCCTCTCAGTCGTGTATTAATCTGGATGTACATTGGGTTACTTTATTGTGACTAAACCGCAGTTGTACCCATTATTCCCTGCTATTTGTTTAATCATGTGAATCTTATGTGCCCAGTAGTCCGTAAAACTCAAAGCTTGCTGCCTCAGCTGCCAGCGATGAAGCTGTCATGGCTGAGAACTTGCTGTGCAACTCATCGGAACCGAACAACCAGCGTGATATCATGCCTTCAATCATGCTTACCAATAACGCTGCTCGGAGCGGTACATCCATGCCCTTAGGCAACATGCCGAGTTCGATGGCACGTTCCATATTGTGACGAAACGCAGTTTCCACAGCATTACGTGTCTCCTCAATCAGGCGTTGTACGGATTCTTCCGTCACGATGCCTTTGAGTAACAGTTCCATAAAATAACGATTCTGCGCGGCAAACATGAACAGGTCAGTGAACAGCCTTTCCGATGCTTTCACCATATCTTCTACCGATCCGGCATCCTTGCGGTACCCTTGTCCAATCGACTCAAGTAACTCCTCCTTGCCCGTTAAGACAATCTCTGAAGCAATGGCTTCTTTACTCTTGAAGTGCCAGTAGAATGTCCCTTGCGCCACACCAGCCTCGCGGACGATATCGGAAATTTTCGTCTGATGGTAGCCTTGGGTTGCAAAACGCTCCATCGCTATGCGTATTATTTGGTCCCGGCGTTCTTCACCGGGTTCCAAACCGTTAATTTTGGTCATTCATGTAACCCTCCCGATTGATCAGTCAGTCAGTTAATTTATATCCTATGGGATAACTAGGTTTTTGTCAATATAGTTTTAAACAAATGGTTACAAGCATAAGTTGAAGTTGAGTGCATTTGTGATCATAATAGGTGATAGCCTTGTTCAAATGAACAGGCATGGTCAAGCAGGACAGCCTGTGCTGTCACCTGCATTTCAAGGAGGAAGAGAATTGGACATTATATCATCCATTATTATGGGCATCATCGAAGGTTTGACTGAGTTTTTGCCCGTGTCCTCTACTGGACACATGATTCTGACTGCCCACTTGCTGGGTTTATCGGAGGACAACGAGTCAGTCAAAACGTTTGAGGTGGTTGTTCAACTCGGAGCTGTACTTGCTGTTGTTGTACTGTACTGGAACAAATTCATTGATATGTTCCGCTTCACCGGAGGGAGCAGACCTTACTCCCGCCGCCTCAATCTGGGACATATCTTCCTAGCGATGGTTCCTGCCGTAGTCATCGGACTTGTATTCCGCGACTGGATCAAGGCACATTTGTTTGGTCCGGAAACCGTGCTGTACAGCCTCGTTATAGGTGGTATATTGATGATCGTAGCCGAACGCTGGAGTCGGAAGAGTGGGCGGATTACTACCCATGATGTCGATGATATTTCCTACAAACAGGCATTCGCGGTGGGTATATTTCAGATCTTGGCATTGTGGCCAGGCTTCTCTCGTTCCGGGTCAACGATCTCAGGCGGTCTCTTTGCAGGGGTAAGCCGTGTAGCCGCTGCGGAGTTCACATTCCTCGTGTCTGTGCCAATTATGATTGGTGCTACGGGATATGACCTGTACAAAAGTATCGATCACCTGAACGGCAGTGATTTCCCAATCTTCGCGATTGGATTCATCGCTGCTTTCATCGTCGCCATGCTTGCAATCAAGACGTTCCTGTCCATTTTGAAAAAATTGAGCCTGACCGTCTTTGCTGTGTATCGCTTTGTCTTGGCAGCCGTGTTCTTTATTATTTTGATGTAAGTATTACAATTCAAGTAATTAGACAGGCAAAATCAATGGCGGCCTCACATTCCCTTGGGAAGCGAGGCCGCCATATTTTATATTCTGAACTATTGTTTCTGTTGCTGCTTCAGAGACAGCAATACCCGTAATTAGAAGAAGTCTGATTCTTCATTACTTCCTTCTTTGCTGGGTTGGTTCACTTGTGATGCCGACTAGGTTTACTATGTATCATGGACAACCATATTTATGTTCACTTCTGAAAAGAAGCCTGTCTAATACCACTCTTTTACTTGAAAGTTCCGGTGTTTCTTTCGACTCTTCAATCTCTCACGCAGATTATATCTATTCTCCTTTTGTTCCTGCAGCAATTGCTTCACCCCGATCATCAACAACCGGTATCTTCGGTCATCATTGTGACTTAATTGGTGCATTTCTTCAAAAATTTCATTCTTCATACGGATCTTGTTCACTCCAAATATTCAGTTTGTTCTCACAGTATACATGGGAGCACTGAACAAATTCTAAACAAGCGTTGTTTCTCAACTTCAGTTATTCAAATGCACATTTGAATGCACATCATGCGTGCTGGGATGAAGCAGAAAAACCCCTTCCTGTCGCAGGACAAGAAGAGGTCTCCTTAGCTAAATTAATTAGTCAAACCTGCTAATGCCTTTGTACACTTAAACTTTGGATTCAAGCGTCTCCAGATACTCGGAGATTTGAGCAGGTGTTTTAGCCCATTTGCTATGCAGATGTGCGACTTTCTTGCCGTTCTGGAAGACGAGCAGGCTTGGAATGCCGCGTACACCATTCTCTTCAGCAAACGGCTGGAACTTTTCTGCATCCAGCGCATAGAAGGTTTTGTCCGTATGTTGGTCGATAACGTCCCCGATAAAACGATCCAGGTTTTTGCAATCCGGACACCAGGTTGTATCAAATTTAATGACGGTAAAACCATCAGAGTTAATTGTATCCAAATACTGCTGTTCACTTTGAATTCTTTCCATATGTCTTCTCTCCCTTATATGTTCCTTTTTTGGCTGATCTTCATTGTACCTCGTATAGTTACAATTGAAAATAGGCTTAATGGAGTTAACGATGCTGCTTGTACAGATTAGCGGGACTGAGTTCTCGTATCTCCTGAATTTCCGCAGCGGTGAGTTCAGGCGAATTCGAAGCTGCAATATTGTGCAGCAACTGTTCTCTTGAACTGGCACCAGGGACAACAGCTGCTACGGCAGGATGGGATAACGCGTAGCGAATAGCCGTCTGAGCCATGCTCCGTTGGTCTGTAACAAGACGACTTAGCCCTTGCCGAATGGTATATAGTTGCTCTGGCGTGTAGTCCAGATAACCTTTGTCTGCCTTGGCAGATCCGGAATCGGCAAGCACACCGCTAGCTACTGGCCCACGGGCAATTACGCTGATCCCCTTTTGTTCCAATAAAGGCAGCACTTCTTCTTCCGCTCTGCGGTCAGCAATGCTGTACTGGTTCATCACACTGACGATGGCTGCCCTCTTTACATACTCCCGAATCACATTGGGACGAATGGAGGAAATTCCGTAATATCGGATAAGTCCTTCCTTCTTCAGTTCCTCAAACGCTTCGATCGTCTCTTCGATGGGGTCGTCCAAGGTCCCGCCATGCAGCTGATACAGATCGATGTAATCGGTCTGCAGACGCTTCAGACTTTCATGTACAGCCTGCTTAATGTAGGCTTTGGACGGGTCCCATGACCAGCCCTCTTTGCCAGGCAGACGACGATTACCTACTTTGGTCGCCACAATGACTTGGTCCCGACGCCCTTTAATAGCTTGTCCTACAATCTCTTCATTACGCCCTTCGTCATACAGATCGGCTGTATCCAACAGATTGACCCCATGATCCAGAGCCTCATGAACCAGGCCCACAGCGTGCTCCATTTCAGTTCCAAGTGACATACATCCCAGCCCAATCTCAGACACCATCAGTTCGGATGTACCCAGACGATTTTTCTTCATATGTGCATCTCCCTCCATACGTCCTGCAAGTATCCATTGTATCATTCTTGCTGCCAAAAATCGCATTACACACAAAAGCAAGGAATTGCTTTTGATTGCACAAAAAAACCTGGAACGACTTCATCTCCAGGTTTCTCATGATCATCCTTTTAATTCAAGCGATAAACGAACTATCGCAATCTATTTCACTTCCACACGTGGTCTGGTTTTACTTGTTCCATTGGATGAATTGGAGTTTTTCATCATACCCGAGACAGTGCTAAACAGCTTATCTCTTGCTTGTTTGTTCCTCATCAGATAAGTCACACCTGCACCGATAGCCGTCATGATAATTCCTCTTCTTTTAGACATGTGTTTCTCCTCCTTCAGGATAAATGTACATCGTGTCTTGTTTGACAATTACCCTGTGGGAACAAAACGAAACGAAGTACAGGCTTGATCGCAGAAAAAAAGATGACCTCCGAATTCAATTCAGCGGTCATCTTCCAATCGTCCTGTTGAAACATCAACCCAACGAGATAAATCATACAAGCTTTCGTACAATCAAGACAAATGTCCATGTCCAATTAATCAGATGGCGTTGCCACATGGGTCATTTCTTCATGTTTGTAGGTCGAACCATCGGCGGTCAGATAAAAGTGTCCGATGGGATGCAGATCTTCATCCAATTCGTAGACAAGTGGAATGCCTGTCGGGATATTGAGCGCCATCACGTCTGCTTCGGACAATTGGTCCAGATGCATGACGAGTGAACGGAGCGTGTTCCCATGCGCAGAGATCAGCACTCTTTTGCCAGCAGACACCATCGGTTTAATCTCCGCATTCCAGTACTCCAGTACACGCTTCGAGGTATCCATCAGGTTCTCCGTAAAAGGGATGGTGCATCCGAGCCGCTTGTACTTGTCCAGATCCTGCACATATCGGTCATCGGTTTCGTCCAGTGCCGGGGGAGATACGCTAACGGATCGTCTCCATTCCTTTACTTGGTCTTCCCCATACTTCAGAGCAGTCTGCTGTTTGTTCAGTCCTTGCAGTGCACCATAGTGGCGTTCATTCAGCTTCCAGGTCTTCGTAATGGGAATCCACATGAGGTCCATCTCATCCAGCGCAATATCGAGTGTTCGGATAGAACGTTTCAGCACGGATGCATAGGCGTAATCAAAATCAAATCCCTGTTCCTTCATGATCTTCCCTGCTTTACGTGCTTCTGCGTAACCATCCGTCGTCAGATCCACATCAGTCCATCCGGTAAAACGATTCTCTACATTCCACATGCTCTGTCCATGGCGAATCAAAACAACTCTGTACATAAACGTGAACCCTCCTTCCATGGAAACATTACCCACAAGTCAAACTAATTAGCACAGTGAAACGTTCATCACATTAATAATATGGTGCCATCATCAGGTATACCACGACACCTGTAGAACTGACGTACAGCCAGATTGGCATCGTCCAACGTGCAATTTTGCGGTGTTTCTTCAATTGATTCGTCCAACCCCACACAAGTGTGAACAACGCCAATGGAACAATCAGGGCCGCCAGTATACTATGGGTAATCAGAATGAAGAAATAGATCGAACGAATGATGCCCTCGCCGCCGTATTTGGACGTCTCTGGTGAGAGGTAATGAAACGTCAGATAGGTCACGAGGAATAACAGTGTCGTTGAGAATGCAGCAAGAATAAATCGTTTGTGCAGCTTCACATTCCGCTTGATAATCGCAATAAGCGCTGCGAGCAGGAAGATGAAGGTAAAGCTGTTAAACACGGCATTAAACCGCGGCAACACCGTAATATCAAAGGTTACATCACCTTTGTAACCAATCGACGGTGCGAAGAACAATAATAAAATAATGACATTAGCGAGAATGGAAATCGTGATAATGATGCCTGCGAAATTTTTATTACTCGTCGGGGACTGAATGTTCGGCTCCCCTTTGTTATTTTTGCCCAATGCAAAATCCTCCTCATATCCTAACTTCTATGTTCTATATCATTATATCTCGCCAATTCCGGGCTGTTAAGTGACAACACTCTGAACAAAAACCGCTTCACTCCCCTATAAAATGCCCCTTTGCGGCTATTTTCACTCAAATCCAATCCGGCTCCCATTTACCGAATCCTTCATTTGTGGTATAATTAATGCAATTAATCACATACGCGTTGAAACTGGAGGAGCCTGTCACCAAGGGCCCCTCTTTGTCTTTTTCAGGCACAGAACGGCACTCTGTTAATGCCGTTCTGTGCCTTTTTGTCTGTTTGAAGCGGAGGATGGATCGCCCTTGGGTTGGTTACCCTATATACGCTACTACTGGAGGGAAGAACACCTATGGAATTTATTTTGGTTCTTGCACTTATTTTAATCTTTACCAAACTCGCTGGTGATCTATCCGTAAGATTGGGTCAGCCATCCGTTTTGGGGAAACTGATTGTCGGTGTCATCCTCGGACCTGCAATTCTCGGTTGGGTTCAGCAAAGTGATTTCGTGCATTATATGGCTGAGATCGGGGTATTGCTGTTAATGTTCATTGCCGGACTGGAAACCGATCTGGAGCAGTTAAAGAAAAACTGGAAGGCGGCCTTTGCCGTAGCAGTCGGCGGTATTATTTTGCCTTTTATCGGAGGATACGGTTCGGCCGTAACCTTTGGTATGTCACAGACACATGCGCTGTTCTTTGGACTTTTATTCTGTGCCACTTCCGTCAGCATATCGGTTCAGACACTGAAAGATATGGATCAACTCAGCTCGCGTGAGGGTACAACAATCCTTGGGGCAGCTGTCGTAGATGATGTCCTGGTCGTTGTCATTCTTGCCGTTATGATGAGCTTGCTGGGTACTGGTGGAGGAGACACTTCGATTTCTCTGCTTATTGGTAAAAAGCTGTTGTTCTTTGTGATCATCATCGTTGCCAGCTGGTTCCTTGTTCCACGCATCATGAAGTGGATGGCACCACTGAAAGTTACCGAGACCGTCATTACTGCGGGATTGATTATTTGTTTTGGCTTCTCGTACTTTGCAGAGTGGATGGGTGTTGCTGGAATCATCGGTGCATTTGCCGCTGGTATCGCCATCTCCCAAACTAACTTCAAACATGAAGTCGAAACCAAACTGGAACCGATCGCCTACGGAATTTTTGTTCCAGTTTTCTTTGTAAGTATTGGCTTAAATGTCACCTTTGATGGTGTGGGTTCACAAATCTGGTTTATTGTCGTTATCAGTCTTATCGCCATTGTTACCAAACTTATCGGTGGTGGAGCTGGTGCCCGACTGACCGGATTTAATATGTCATCTTCATTGGCCATTGGCTCAGGAATGATATCAAGAGGTGAAGTTGCGCTCATTATCGCTTCAACGGGACTTGCTTCCGGATTGCTTGATTCAGAGTACTTTACCAGCGTCGTGATCATGGTTATTGTAACAACACTGGTTACTCCACCACTCCTCAAAATCACCTTTGCACGCAAAAAAGGGGAAAAACAAGTTGAAAGAGGAATTGAAGAATCTCATTTAAGTGGGTAACTGTTTGAAAGGTATTGAAATCATTCCGTATTTAAAGCTATACTTGCTTTAGAAATGTAATATATTGGTCGTGAAGCACACGCCGCTTTGATCCATTCTCTCCTTCAACGCGAAGGTTGGAAATGGTCAGAGCGGCTTTTTGTATTTTCACAAAGTTATCCGTCCGTAGCCGTTACTCATTCAAGTTCGCTAAACTCATAGAAAAACAAAAAAAGACCACCTTACACTCAAGAGGTCTTCGATCTTTGCCTGTTGTTACAAAAGGCTGTCCCATTTTAAGTTAACACGCCAACATAAAAACCAATCGAGATAAAGACAACACACCAGACGAATGCACCAATGCCCGACACAACTACGTACCTGCCAATTGCCATCTTGCTAATCCCGGAGAAACAACACATCAGATGACGAATGCCTGGAATGAAGTAACCCAGGATGATGGACCAATACCCATATTTGAGGAACCACGACTCCACCCTGCTGAATCGTTTGGCATTAACGCCGACCCACTTGCCGTATTTTTCAACCAGCGGCCTGCCCGCTTTTTTGCCAATCATGTAGCTAAGCAGCCCTCCGGTAAATGCGCCACCGAAACTGACGGCGATGGATACGGAGTAATTCAATACCGAGATGGAGGCGAGATAACCGACAAAAGTCATCATCACCTCATCCGGAATCGGCATGCCAATAACGCCAAGAGCCAGTAGTCCGTATATTGCGAAATAACCATATTGACCAATAAATTCTTTTGCAAATTCCATACTGACTCGCTCCTTATTTCGGTTCCACAATATCCTTCTCATGTGAGGCTAACACTTGTTTTAGAGACGGGAATCGGATTTGGCTCACCATGAGACCGGATAATACAATAATGACAAGATAGGCTACACCATGTGTGAAATAAGGACTCCAGAGTGCGAAAAAGGACATCAGACCTCCCGCAAATGTAATCGGCATTCCGACAAAACCACTGCTTGGTGTCTTCTGACAGTTATAACGGGCCAGACGCAAAGCACCGCAAATCGGAAACAATGCAGTCAGTGCCATCCCCAGCACACTCACTTCAATCATGGAATTCAGGTACAGAATCAGCACGGGCGCTGTTCCGAATGAAACTACATCCGCAAGCGAGTCCAGGGACTTGCCGAACTCACCCTCACAATGCAATTTACGAGCTGCATACCCGTCAAACAGATCAAAGAACATCGCTACCCATATCATCATCACAGCCAGGGCAAATTCACCATGAATAGCCATAATGACTGCCAGCATGCCTGAACTCAGATTCCCCAAGGTTAAAATCGATGGTAAAGACTTCATAAGATTTGACTCCCTTTCGTACTAGGCTTTAGGAAAAATAATATAAAAACGGACTCCATCCGGTGTATTCTCCACTCCATAACTGCACCCATGCAGATCAAGAATCTGCTTCGCAATGGCCAGACCAAGCCCGGTCCCCCCCATTTTACGATTACGTGAGCGCTCTACCCGATAGAACCTCTCCCATATATACTGCCGCTCAGTTTCAGCTATCTGCTCGCCCTTGTTCTCAATGGAAATATGGACAAAACCTTCACGCCTGCTGATCTCAATAGTTATATCGGTATGTGGTATCGCATGACGTATAGCATTCATCATGATATTGAAAATAACTTGCTCCAGCTTGCTTCGGTCACCCTCAACCGTCTGTTCTGTTGTGGATACAAGCACCACATCCAATCCTTTGTCCTTCAGTTGCGGGCCCAGACGGCCGGCGATATCTTCAATCATGTCTGCCAGCGCAACAGCATCCGTATTCAATTGAACCGCTGAGGATTCCAGTCGCACCAGATCCAGCATCTCTTCAACCATCGTTTCCATTTTGATCGCCTCATCGGCAATGATCTCAATGTAACGCTCCCGTTTGCTCTCACTCACGCCATCTTTCAGCCCTTCAGAATATCCCTTAATAATGCTGATTGGAGTCTTAAGTTCATGTGATGCATCGGCAAAAAACTTGCGCTGACGCTGTTCAATCTCCTGCTTCATTTCCATATCTGTACGCATCTGCGTGTTGGCCTGCCTCAGCTCTTCCAGTGTCTGACCCAAGGTTCCCGATAAGGCATTAAGGCTGTTAGACAGACTGCCGATCTCATCATTACGCCGGATGGGTGATTTCACCGTGAAATCCAGCGTAGACATTTTCTTCGCGACATGGTTCAAGGCCAAGAGCGGCTTCGTTACAATTCGGGACAGGAGTAACGCCAGCAACAGAATCAATATAAATGCCCCTATGCCGAAATACGCATAGAACAAACGTGTTGCCTCATTCGCTTCCCTCATCTCCTGTAGAGAGGTGAGCGAGAAAATCAGTTGCTGCTCGGGTCCGGAACGATGCACTGGAGCAATGGTGATGACATTGCGAACACCGCTCCAGCTATCCATCCATTCTTCATTGAGCATTTTGCCATTCGCCAACGCCAGTTGGTCTTCGGTGGACAACGGGAACCGACTATCCAGGGCTTGCACCAGCAGTCCCTGCCTCTGACTCCACGTTGCCAGATTGGGAAGAACGACCTCGGTCAATACGCCTGACCATTCCTTTACCGGTTCAATTGATTCCTGAAAGCTTTCTGTTCCCCATGCGGCAGAAGTGGCATCCTGGATTTTGAATGGATAGACCATGGATTCGCTGGCCGGACCTTTCACCGTCAGTTCTTGCCCATATTTCAGATGGGATGTGATCCAGCCAGCATTCTCACTATTGATAAACAAGGACAAGGACACTTTCACGTGACTTCCATCCTCTTGAAGCAACGTAATGTGGAACGGGTCATTAACCAATCTTCCGGTATTCGTCAAAATGACCAGATGTGATTGATTCTGACGCATGAACTTCCCGGTCTCCTTGGCTAGCTGTAAATCACTCCAATGCCCATTGGAGTATTGCTGTTCGAACTTGGACAGCTTTTTCTTCATACTGCTGACCTTTTGATGCTGATAGAAGTCGGGGAACCAGACCAACTGAGCAAAAACCGTCGTCCCATATAGAAGTACCAGACATCCTGCCATGACCAGGAAAAGCTTCATCGTTACGCCATTTCTTCTCATGCTTCTGCCTCGAAACGATATCCAGTACCAATCACCGTCCGGATACACTTGGCTTCATCACCCAATTTGCTGCGCAACTTCTTGATGTGGGTATCTACAACACGTGAGTCCCCTTCAAAATCAAATCCCCAGATCCGATTCAAAATGGCATCCCGGGACAACACAATGCCTGCATTACGTACCAAATAAAGCAACAGATCATATTCCTTTGGTGCAAGTTCCACTTCAATTCCGTCCTTCTCCAGACGTCTGGCCCATGGATCAAGGGTTACCTGTCCGAAGCGAATCACACCCTGCTCTCGTCCAAATGCACCTTCAACACGCTTCATTAATGTCTCTGCACGTGCAACCAGCACACGTGGACTAAACGGCTTGGTAACGTAATCGTCTACGCCCAGCTGAAATCCATGAATTTTATCGTCATCCTCAGACCGTGCAGTCAGCATGATAATAGGTACGGTGGATTGGGATCGAATATGCCCACATAACGTCCATCCATCCATTTCAGGCATCAAAACATCCAGAATAACCAAATCCACCTCATGCAGAGCCAACAGTTCCAGTGCCTGTACTCCATGTTCTGCTTCTATGACGTTCCATTGTTCTTTTATGAAATAATCGGCCACAATCTCACGAATGCGGCTTTCATCTTCCACCAGAAGCACTGTTCTGATCATGGCCGACTCTCCTTTTAGATTTCTGATGATAACATACCTATTCCATGTGTCGTTCATGTGTCCACACATGTTTTGGAATGCTCCCATGATATATACGATTAATATAAGCCAAAAGTTACTAATTTTTATAAAAATTCGCATAAAAAAAGAAGCCGTCAACGAGCAAGCTCCAGCTCATTGACAGCTACTTGAATGAAATCGAAGTGTGTTATCCAGAATTGATGCGCTACTGCGCGCTCCCTGGCAACACTTTAACGTTGTTGCTCCAGACGGTGTGCCACATGCAGTGTAGGGCCAACAAAACGGTTCAGCGGGAATCCGCCGGCAATCGCTTTGGTCACGAAGGCTTTACCTTCACGAACAGCCTCTTTCACTGAAAGACCACGAGCCAATCCTGCGGTAATCGCCGCAGACGTTGTGCAGCCCGCACCATGAGTATATCCGGAGCCGACAACATCGGCTTCAAACCATTCGTAGTTGGTTCCATCATAGAGTAGATCCATTGCTTTACCCGGGCTAATGACACCTCTGTCCTTGATCAGAACATGTTTCGAGCCATGGGCATGAATTGCTGCTGCCGCTGCTTCCATTTGTTCCTTGGAGCGAATAGGTCCGCTCTTCGCCAGTTGGGATGCTTCGAACAGATTAGGTGTAACCAGATCAGCACCTGGCAACAGGAATTCGATCATCGCTTCCGTATTTTCCGGTTGCAGTACTTCGTCTGTACCTTTGCAGACCATTACCGGATCGATAACGATCTGTGGCAGACCGCTGCGGCGAATATGTTTTGCTACCAGTTCAATAATATCTACAGAACCGAGCATACCTGTCTTCATTGCATCGAAACCGATGCCGTCCAGAACCGTGCGAAGCTGCGCTTCAACCACATTTAATTCAACAGGAAAGACCTGGTGATCCCATGTTTCGGGCTCCATTGCCACAACCGTAGTCAGTACGGTCATGCCATACACACCCAGCTCCTGAAAAGTTTTCAAATCAGCTTGAATACCTGCACCGCCGCTCGTGTCCGAACCAGCTATTGTTAATGTTTTTGGAATCGTCATGGTAGTTGCATTCTCCTTCGTGTCTCAGTTGACATTATCCTATCCCTTGTACGAGCGGATGTCAATGGCATCTGAAGCCATACAGAGCATGGTTTTCCGAATGATTCAGTTCACATCTTTTGTCTCCAGACGAACCATGGACATCGAAGCAATCCATATCCCTATTGCTCCAAGGGTCAGAGGAATAATAATAAGAGAATGAATGGAAACTTCCGACCCGTTGAATCCGGAGCAGACAATCGAAACCAGCAAAATGGACGAGACCATTGTAGTTGTAACAGAATGCTTACGCATACCGAAGAATAGGGGAATGAGTGCCATACACGCAGCCGATAAAGAACTTATACTGTACTTCACCAGAAGTCCCAATATATCCCGATTCGTCAGTGATTCAGGAATGAAGGAGTAGAATTGATTAACAATCAACAGCAGTGAACCCATCAACAGATCGGTAACCATAATCATCACAAATGTAAAACCAAACACGATAAGCAATTTGGCAGCGATGATTTTATGACGCTGGATGGGATAGGTGAACATGACGTTCATCGTTTTATTTCTATACTCACTGATCACCAGCTTGGATAATAAAGCCCCTGCAAATATGATAAAGGTCGCTCTCACAAACGTATCGATAATCATAAAGGCGGTCTGGTAATCGGCATAGGCATAATCTTCTGCTCCCACATCCACGAATCCAATCATGATCAGGAAAAGAAGAATGGCTATACTGGCAATACCTGCTCCTGCAAAATTACGTGCAAAACGGTGCTTCCGCATCTCAAGTCTGATTAGTTTAAGCAACGTCTTCATCCCCTTTCACAAGCTTCATGAAGTGTTCTTCCAGGGAATGAGCCCGTTTGGATATCGATTCGATCTCAATGCCGTGTTGGATCAGCTTGGTGTTCAGTTCCGATGGAATGATTCCCGGATCATAGATGCGTAACGTTTGGTCATCAACCAGTTTATAATTACTCAAACCAAGCTGGTGTTCAATGACATAGGTCGCTTTGCGGATATCCACCGCCTGTAACTCGATGTACTCATTTTGACTTCCACGAATGCTCTCCATCGATACTTCCTCCACCAAGCGACCACCGCGAATGACACCAACTGTGTCCGCAATCTGCTCTATCTCGCCAAGAATGTGACTGGAGACCAGCAGGGTAATGCGATACTCATTGCTAAGGCGCTTGAACAAATCTCGCATCTCCCGGATCCCTACAGGGTCCAATCCGTTGATCGGTTCATCCAGAATGAGCAGTTCAGGTGTGGTTATAAGTGCACGAGCCAGTCCCAGCCTCTGCTTCATGCCCAAGGAGAAGTCCTTGACCGGTTTCTTGCCCGTATCCTTCAGCCCTACCATTTCCATCGTATTGTTGATGATTTTTTTGTTGTGAAACCCCATGTATTCACAGTGAAGCTCCAGATTTTCGCGAGCAGACAGCCTATCGTAGAAAAAAGGATATTCAATTATGCTGCCCATTCGCTTCAGCACTTCATAGGAGGTCGGCGTTAGCTTCTCCCCAAACAGTTCTATCTCCCCTGTGGTTGGTTTGACGAGATTGGTGAGCATCTTCATGATGGTTGTTTTACCAGCACCATTCGGACCGAGGAATCCATAGATCTCACCTTGCTTGATATTCATATTGACGTTGGATACAACCTCCACCCCTTCATATACTTTGGTCACATCTATTGTTCGTGCGATATAATTCATCGTCCTTGTTCTCCTTTACGTCCCCTGTCCGGGTTCCTATATCTATATTGTAAAGAGAAAAGTCTTCTTTTTTATTAATCAAATCTTACAAAAACCTTAAGTCTGACCGGACACGCCAACGCAGGGTCTACCAAGCCTTTAAGGTAACCGAGAATACAGTCCGTTGATGTGGCACACTATGCAAGTGAATACTTCCACCCATCCGCTCAACTAGCCGTTTCGTAATGGTCAGACCCAGGCCACTGCCTTGATAGAGTCGATTGCGGGAATCCTCCAGTGTATACATGCGTTCAAACACACGGCTATGCTCGCTCTCAGGAATCCCTTTTCCCTGATCCCAGATCTGTAACGTCACAGGTCCACCTATCGAATGATCAATTGAAAGTCCCAGTACCTTACCCTCTGCCCCGTATTTCATTCCATTGGTAATGAGATTATCCAGCACACGGTCCAATGCTTCTTCATTCGCTTGCACGAAGATATCACCAGTAGGTATCTCTAGCTCCACGTGCAATCCCAGATTCGTCAACATTTCATAAAAGGAAAGCATCTTCAACCGGCATAATTCACTTAAATTCACCCGACTAAGTACTAGCTCCGTGTCTCCAGATTCCAGCTTTGCCAGATCAAAAAAGGAATGGATCAAACGCAGCACTTCCTGCGCCTTATCTTGTATTTTCTCCGTCATAATCTTCCGCTCCTGATCGGTCAATGATGGGCTGTGCAGCAAGGTCTCACTATAACCCAGCACAACGGTGAGTGGCGTTTTCAGATCATGCGAAATGTTGGAGAGCATATTACGCATCTCCTTCTCCTGGTTCGCATAACCGGCCTTAGCGCGGTGGGCATGATCCAGCAGCTGGTTCATGTCTTTCAAAAGCTGACTGACTTGGTCATCACTATTGAATACGAGTAAACGCTCAAAGGTGCCTTGATCCAAAATAGCGGATATTTTCTGATGAATATAGGACAGGTGTTGGGTGCGTTTCCGGAATTTCAACCACAATACAATGAAGGCAATGGCCAGAATACCCGTCGTGATGGCAAAAATCAGTGTCATCCCTGCTCCGCCTCCAGCTTATACCCGATGCCCCAGAGTGTCTTGATATACTGGGGAGCCGAAGGATCTGCCTCCAGCTTCTCACGCAGACGACGCATATGTACGTTAATGATATTTTCATCTCCATAATAGTGATCGTTCCAGACGGAAGCGTAGATCTGCGCCTTAGTGAACACTTTGCCAGGATGGGTAACCAATAGCTTCAGAATGCCAAATTCCTTGGATGTCAGTTTGACGGGTGTACCTTCACGCTCCACCTCGTACGTCTCCATGTCAACTACGAGTCCTCCAATGTGAATACGCTGATCTTTAGCCACTTCAGCCACAGGCGGAGTGGTATAATTGGCGCGGCGAATCGCAGCTTTGATGCGGGCAGTCAGTTCGATTAACGAGAAAGGTTTGCTCAAGTAATCATCTGCACCGAACCCCAGACCTAACGCTTTGTCCACCTCCCCATCCTTCGCAGACAGAATGAGCACAGGTACCAGACTGACTGCCCGAATGGTTTGCAGCACATCCATCCCACTTTTGCGGGGCAGCATCAGATCCAGAATAACCAGATCATACCCGGGTTGTGACTGGCTGAACTGACGTTCTGCCTCTAAGCCGTCATATGCATAAGTGACGTCGTAGCCCTCTTTTTCCAAGTATGGCCCGACCATCTCACTAATTGAACGATCATCTTCAACAAGCAACAAGCGGTGACTTAACACATGTTTCCCTCCAACATGAACAGTTTTCTTTATTACCTCACAGTTTGTTTGAATTGGCAATGACATACGAAAAAACCTGACAGGAGCAACACTTTGACATCAAGTGTGTTTCCTGACAGGTCTATGAGCGTTTATAGATGAGTGCTTATACGTCTAGTCTCTGTATCCGTTCTCGCTGTGTATCCAGCACAGTCCAATGGTTCCTGCACCTGCATGGATACTTACCACAGGGATAAACGGCATGATTTCGGTCTTTAATTTAGGGAGCAGATTGGCAATCTGCTTCTTGATCGTGACGGCTTCTTCCTGATTGTTGGCATGCATAATGCACACATGCTTTACTTTCTCCATATCCAGCTTGAGCATATCCAGCATGCGCTCTTTTGTCCGCTTGAACGTGCGAATTTTCTCATTCACAACCACTTTGCCCTCTTCAAATCGAAGCAGCAGATGGATCTTGAGCAGTTGACTGATGATCAACTGTGTGCCCGACACCCGGCCACTGCGGTGAAGATGTTGAAGACTGGCCGGTATGAGGTAAAAGGACATGTTATCAATCATCTGTTCAATGTTTACTTTGATCTCGGCAGCTGAACATCCCTGCTTCTGCCATTCCAGTCCTTGCATAATCATCTCACGGTGAGGATAGGCACCTGCCTTCGAATCAATTGCGGTCACCGTCACTCCTGCAATCTCTGCAGCCTGCATGGACGTATGCAGCGTTCCGCTAAGCTCTGTAGAGCAATGAATCGTAATAATCTCATCGTACTTGTCTTTGAGCGATTCATACAGTTCAATGAATTCGCCAATGGGTGGCTGCGAACTGCTCGCACGTGAAGCCTCCGCAAGTTTCTCATAGAACATTTCAGATGTAATGTCATCGGTTTCCCGGTAACATTCCTCTCCAAATACGATGCGCAGCGGTACGATGTAGATATGATTTTGCTCCGCAAAAACGGGATCCAGTGTACTGGTACTATCGGTGACCCATGCAATTTTCTTCATGACATCCTTCTCTCTTGCCGGATTGTTCGTTCTGTATCCTCAATCGTCAAGCACAAGCCCGGCGGTTTATTTAAAATTTGAATATTTAACATTGTAAACGTTTGCGATACTACCTCTCAATTATAAATGAACGGACAGACCGTTGTCTTGTGGCGCAATCATGAACACCCCTGTTAATACCATTATTAGCTAAAAAAATGTCTTGCCTGTGAAGGAATAAATTGGTATGCTGTTGTCCTTCTCTCTTTTTCGCCTTGACTGAAGTGAACGGAAACGCCGTTCAATCCACTTATCGGAGGTGTCACATGCTTTATTTCACTCTGGCTTCCAAAGCCTACTCCCGGAATCTGCAATACCGCGGGGCACACATGGTACATAACTTGGCAAGCGCCATGTTTGGTTACATGTATGCCTGCCTCTGGATCGGCATCGGGGCCGACCATACTCTCGGAGAATATGGGACACAGGGGATGATCAGTTACATTGCGTTCACGCAATCCTCTCTCTGGATCTCGGGTTTTCTCACGAACGGATTGGGTATTCCCTTATCCGTCAGGACAGGGCAGATCGCACTGGATCTGATGAGGCCTGTTCATCTGTTCACCCACCTGATGGCACGCGAATGGGGGCAGATTGCCTACCAGTTTGTGTACAAAAGCATCCCGATCTACCTGCTCTTCTCCATTGTCTTTTCCCTGCATTGGCCCTCAGACGTTTCAACACTATTCTATGCCGCACTTGGTCTTGCCGGCGCCGCATACTTATCCATCTGTATGAACTACATCATTGGTGCCACGTCGATGTGGACCACGGAGTCCTCTTGGCTTCACTGGGGCAATCACGCGATGATGAATCTGCTGGCTGGTTTTTTCATTCCGCTGGAATGGCTACCGAACTGGCTTGAACAACTTGCCTGGATATCACCCTACCCTTTCCTGCTCTATGTACCTACCCGAATCTATCTTGGTTTCGAAGATGGCTCCTTGTTATGGGGAACCTTGCTTTGGTGTGTCTTTATGACGTTGATCTGTCTTGCCATCACCCAAGTGTTACGTCGTAAAGTGGAGGTACAAGGCGGATGAAGCGAACTTCCTGGTTCAATTTATATAAAATGCTCATTCGAACAAGCATCCGCAGTCGGATGCAATACAAGTTCAATTTCATCATGGCGTCCGTACTGGCCGCTTTAATTCAGATCTCCGAGTTTCTGATGGTTGCTCTCGTGCTGCACAAATTCGGAGCAATTAAAGGCTGGTCCCTCCATGAGATCGGTTATCTCTTTGCCATCATGACGTTATCCAAAACACTGTATCGAACGTTCGGAAACGAAGTTCATCATCTGGAAAAATATCTGGTTAATGGTGAGCTTGATCAACTGTTAACACGTCCCATGCCCGTATTGCTAGCACTGCTGCCGCAAAACTTCCGCATCATGGCTGGGGAAGTCCTGCAAGGCGGGTTCATTCTCTGCTGGTCAGTGGCAGGCATGATGCATAGCGGACAGATTGGCTGGATCGCCATTCCCTTCTCCCTGCTCATTATTCTGACGGGCGCAGTCATTCTCTTTTCCATCGGACTTGCTACCGCCACACTCGGATTCTGGACCACACGTATTGAGG
Organism: Paenibacillus sp. VT-400; assembly: GCF_001029205.1. Taxonomy (NCBI): domain Bacteria; kingdom Bacillati; phylum Bacillota; class Bacilli; order Caryophanales; family Paenibacillaceae; genus Paenibacillus; species Paenibacillus sp. VT-400. The sequence goes on from NZ_LELF01000065.1 coordinate 134,740, forward strand.
AATTACAGACGATCACTGAAGATGCCGCACGAACGGCTGCCCAATATCCGCTAACGTTATATCCCAAATGGATGTCTGGCATTCTGCTAACGGTGATTCCCGTGGGATTTGTCAACTACATTCCGTCACTTTACCTGTTACGGGGTGAAGGAGGAGCGTGGATTCTTGTTGCTGTTGCGGCGGTTGCCGTATTAAGTTTGGCTGCAAGTCTGCGTTTCTGGCAATTTGGCATGACCAAATATCAAAGTACAGGTAGCTAAGGAGGCGAAACGAATCATGAACATGATCACAGCAAGGCATCTGCAAAAGGAATTCAAAACTCCTGTTATTCGCGAAGGACGTTTCTCCGGTCTACGTACGTTATTTTCACGTGAATATGTGTCCAAGGAAGCGGTACGCGATATCAGTTTTGATATCGGCCCAGGGGAATTTGTGGGTTACATCGGTCCGAACGGGGCTGGCAAGTCTACCACGATCAAAATGCTGACAGGTATCCTGCACCCAACCTCGGGTGAGGTAAAGCTTGACGGTATGAACCCGCATCAGGACAGGCGCAGGACCGTTGGTCGACTAGGCGTTGTGTTTGGACAGCGCAGTCAGCTCTGGTGGGATCTGCCCGTGAAAGATTCATATGATATTCTGGCCGAGATGTACGGCGTTCGTGCCGAGGATAAAAAGAAACGACTGTCCCAGTTCGCCGAGCTGCTGGACCTTGAATCGTTCTGGGCCACGCCTGTCCGCAAGCTCTCGCTTGGACAACGCATGCGTGCCGATCTCGCAGCTTCCATGCTGCATGATCCCGAACTGCTTTTTCTCGATGAACCAACGATCGGACTGGATGTGAATGCAAAGCGGAACATTCGTCAATTTCTACGTACATTAAATGAAACGTTTGGCAAAACGATTTTGCTGACCACACATGACATGGACGACATTGAGCAGTTATGCAGCCGGGTCATGGTGATTAACCATGGTCAACTGACCTATGACGGCACGATTTCGTCACTTCGCGAAACCATCGGACTACCTACGCTGATTCGGGTAACGTTCCGAGGAGCGTTTCATATCCCGGATGTTGTGTCGTCCGCGATTCATATTACAGGAGTGGAAGGGCAGATTGTCACCGTCGAAGTGAACCGGAAGGAATGGAGCACAATGGACATTCTGAAACAGTTGGAGCACTGGGGTGAGATTGAAGATGTAGAGATGAAAGAACCCGATTTTGAAGATATCATTCATCGGGTGTATTAGTCGGCCCGTTTTGTGAGGAAATAGGATGAAGACCTGTTCTTACGCCGTTACATGAAAGAGGGACATGGCGTACTTTAATAACGGAGGTGAAGCGTCATGCTTGTAACCAAACATGTCCTTCTAGCATCCACCGTACACGCTACTCCCTACTTCATTGTACGTGACATGATGCCGGGACCCGTGATGTTCATTACATCCGGGGTTCACGGGAATGAAACGGCGAGTATGGCCGCTGCTCAAAAACTCGCAGATGATATTGCGACAGGTCGTCACGCCATTCAGCGAGGGCTGTTAATTATCGTGCCACGCGTGAACCAGCGAGCCTACGCAAAGAAAATCAGAGGCAAGCCAGATCTGAATCGTACGTTTCCACGCCGTATGTCAGGCAAGGCCAAGCATCCGCTCGCTGCGGCAGTTTTTCAGCTGGCGCGTGAACATCGGGCCGACTGGTGGCTCGATCTGCATGAAGCTAACGGCCTGTCACAGCTTAGTTCACGGGTGCTTGGACAGACGTTGATCACCAATCCCGGCAGTGGGACGATTCCAGCTTGCAGAAGAGTTATCGAACGGATGAATCGGTCGATTGCCATTCGTGATCGTCATTTTAACCTCAAGCAGCATGAATTGCCGGGATCTGCCCGTACAGCGGCTTCAAGACTATTACAAGCCCGTTCCGTCACGGTGGAGACCTGTTGGAGTCTGAAACGCTCGACCCGTATCAAGTATCAGACGAAGATTGTGCACCATTTTCTGCGTGAAGCGGGTATGTCATGATCAAGACTATTAAGATAGAACGAAAAAAAACCTCCAACAGAGAGCGCCGAAGCACATCCTCAGGTGCTCTCTGTTCGTGGTGTTTTTTTATCTCTGCATCATGGCTTCCAGTATTTTATTACCCACAGGGTCCAGCGGCATAAGTGGATAAAGGTCTTTTTTAGTTATAAACTTGAATATCGCATCCAGATACTCATCCACAATAGAGGCTGATCCAAAACAATAATTGGACAATAATACGACGCCTATACTCTGTTCCTTATTTATAGCCAAATAACTGGAGAAACCAAATGTGCCACCGTTATGCCAGAGTATATTCTGATCTGAGATGTTATCACTGAACCAAGCGTAATGATGGGTTGAATCTCCAATCATCACAGACATATGACTTTGTTGTATTGCAGAGGCTGGCGGATGATCTTCATTCAGGTTGGCCTGTACAAATAAACACATATCGTGAAGAGATGACTTGATCGCCCCTGCGCCTTCATGTACACCCGTATCCCAGTGAGGCATCTTTTTCCCCGTTGACGTATGTCCGTCCACAAATCTGCCATTCTGTTCTGCATTCAGCATAGCTGCTGTCTCCGTCATGTTTAATGGACCTGTGATATATTTTTTCAGCAGATCGTCATATGTACTTCCTGATACTTTACATAGGATATAACCAAGTAAGCCCACGCCAGTATTGGAATACTCAAATGAACCCATCTGATCCGCAAAGTCAGCATCCGATAGAAAAGCAAGTAAATCATCTTCGGTATAATCTGAATACGGATTCAATCGGTTTTTCGTGGGGTTCAGATTTGTGGCAAGTCTAGGTAATCCAGAGGTATGCGTAGCAAGACTTTTTAAGGTAACCTTATTCAAATAATCGTTTTTACCGTTGTGTATGTACTTGCCAACCGTGTCATCCGCGGAAAGCTGCTGTTCACGTTCCAATTCTAACAGAAGGATCGATGTAAAAACTTTGGTTACAGAGCCGATTTCGAACAACCTGTGTTCAGGAGAAGCCACGCTCTTCTTTTTGGGATTGCCCAATGAATGATATTCGATATCTCCCTTTGTAATAACGCCAATCTCAAGATGCAGATGTTTCTTTCCTTTGATGTAATCGGATACAAAACCTTGCAAATCCCTCATAGAAAATGTTACTCCTTTTGTGGTGTGAGTTTCATTATTGAAATTATTGAAATCACGTTAAACACCATTATGTATTGGCAAACTACACTATGTATTCTTTCTAAATCTCCGATTCCCTGCTCGTTAGTCAACTCCTGTTTTCTGCTAAACAGGAAAAGAGCCGCGATTACGGCTCTTTCTTTTGCACCCTGAACGATTGAATATAATTGTCGATATCGTCCTCCGGTGTATGCAACAGTCGTGCCAGATTAATCTGCAGCTGTTCCAGATGGTCAATATGCTTCTGAATGTCAGTGATGCGTTCGCGTACAAGGGTTTTTAACGTTTCCTTTTCCATGTCTTCCTGACTGAGTAACTGTAACGTATCCTGTATTTCCTTTAGAGAGTAACCCAGCGACTGGGCATCCTTAATGAACTTAATCTTGACCAGATAATCCTCGGTATACACCCGATATCCGTTGGAGGAACGACGGGGAGCAGGCAGAATTCCACTATCTTCGTAATAACGGAGGGTTGCCATACTTACACCGGTACGCTTAGCCAGCTCTCCTCTTGTCATGGTTTCCATAGATACCCTCCATCCTTCTGCTGGGTTATTCCGCTTTTTGGTGACGTAGCTTGGTATACTTGGTATCATAAGTGGCCTCAGGGAATTTAGATGAAGGGCCTTGCAACAACGGCTGCTCCTCCCCCTTCAAATAATGATCAAAGAAGGCCAGCGTATAGGATCTGGTAATATCCACATTATGTTCTGGCGTCATACCTCTGGCAAACATTTTTGGTGAAATTAACGAAATATCCGTAAAGCTTTGATGAAATAAATTCTCCACTGTCAGATAATAGGTATCATTAAGACTGTTTGACATCACCCGATCCAAATCAGGCTCAAACTCGGGATAAAATACTTTATCCTTGGCAGTGGCGTCCGGGTCCAGACTTTTGGCTGTCCCACCCGACATGATATACATAAACGGCTGTTTCAAGGCTGTTGTGGATACTTCACCCCAGAAACCGCCTTCCAAACTAAGTCCTGCTTTGAAACGGTCATCCTGAGCCAGCGCTTCCGCCGTGGTTGCACCGCCGTAGGAGTGACCAAAGATACCGACAGAATCCAGATTAAGCTTGCCTTCGAGCAATTGATTCGGATCATGTGAATTCCACTGTGTGAGAGTGTCCAGTACAAAGCTTGCATCCTCTGCACGAATACCTATACCTTTTATATTATATTGATATAGTTCTCCTGACGTTGCAAATTCAGGGTCAGCCTGATAGGAAACTGCACGTCCATCAGGGAATGTCACTTGTGCTGACGTATAAGGGTGATCTATCCCCACCACAATGTAACCATGGCTAACCAGCTCCTCAATCATCGTCATGCTCTGAAAACGGGCTGAGCGGATACCCGGCGAGAATAGCAAAACCGGATACTTGCTTTGGACGGCGGACATCTCAGTTCCTTGCACCACATGTGTTGGAATGGTATCCAGATAACTGAACACCTGAGACGGAATGCCAAACACCAGACTGATCGCTTCTCCCAGTTCACTAGGGTAATGCTCCAGCGGTAGCCCTTGGGCGGTTTTCTGATCCACCGGATACCACACATTAATCATAAGTTCCCGCTTATCTCCTGCCTCGGGTGTTTTGGTCTCTTCGCGAGATTCATCCACCAGGTGTTGAGAGAACGTGCCAATGGCATATGTGCCGGTTGGTTCAGGCATCGTAAAAGCAGGTAAGAGCCAGGTCAGTATGATTGAACCTGCACTGAAGGCCAGAAGCAGTATCAATATCAGCGTCATCTTTATTCTTGAAAGACGGTTGGGTCTCCGCACGCTCTGAACATAACGATCACCGCGGTATGATTTCATGAGTTGAATGATTAACGTAATGAATAATACAAGTGTAACGATATAGGTTGGTATCATCTGCACGCGAAATGAATTAATCAAGCCATGCAGAAGCACTGCCAGAACCAGAGCTGTGAGTATGCCCACTGTTATTGCCCGGCGCTTCGGAAACACTAGCATGAGTACCGTAGCAGCTACGGTTACCAATACCAAAATCCATTCTAAAATTCTCATTATTCAGCCTCCAATATTTCTTGATAAAAAAAGAATAAACCTTGAAGTATACTTCAAGGTCAAGGCTGAATTATAGATAGAATTTTATCGTGGAATTCGTAAATCCCATTTGCGAAGTTCGGTCAACGTACACGTTCCGGATGAGAAAGCCTTAATACCTGTTGAGCTCGGCCCAGGATAGATCCGCCCTGTCATTACCTGCTCTCCCTGCTGAATGAACACCTCAACGGAGCTGACATCCATAAAAATATGAAGTTCCAGTTTCCCGTCAAGCAGTTCCACTGTCGCAGCTCGTTCTCCGCCCGGCCCTTGTCCGGCCTGCTCGCGATTCAAGCATAAACGACGCTGCTCTACATCATAGGAAATCACGGTTTCTTCATCCTCACCCGTGCGCAGCTTCAGCCCGAAGTGTTGTGCCTGTTCCGCTTCGAATACAGCATACAGTTCGTAACAGTATCCACTGATTCCAAGATCAAGATCATGTCCTTCACCACTTAAATGTATACCATACTGCTCGTTGCCTTCCGACCTGTACTGTATAAGTTCGGGAAGCGGCTGGAATATCAATCGTTCTCCCCTACGAATCAATTGTCTTGGCAACGTCATTGCTCCAGCCCACCCATGGGACTGTTGTGTCGGGATTTCTGTTTCCCACGTATCCATCCAGGCCACCATGATTCGTCGTCCCTGTGCATCCTCCATCGTCTGAGGTGCGTAAAAATCGAAGCCACAGTCCAGCGGAACGTACTGCTCGTACTTCAGCACACCTTGGTCTTCATCCAGCGATCCCATCATATAAACGGTCGAATGCAAGTTGCGATAGTTGTCTCCCTGTGCAGGCATGCGCTGCGGAGACATGATCAGCACATCTCGGCCATCCAGTGTGAACAGATCTGGACATTCCCAATTGTCACCAAGCGTCCCGTCACTCTGGGCCATAATGTTGACATAACTCCAATCCAGCAAGTCCGTTGAACGGTATAACAGAATGACACCTTTGCCAGCAGCATCATTTGATCCAAGTACGCAATAGTACACACCGTTTCGTTCAAACACTTTTGGATCACGGAAGTCCTTGGGACTGGTATGCTCTGGGATTTGATCCAGCCGAATGACCGGATTCATCGCGCTTTTGACAAAATCAATCCCATTGTCCGAGACAGCGATATTCTGTGTCTGCAAGTAATCGTTATCCTTGTCGGGTCCAGTCACGACATGTCCCGTGTACATCAGCACCAATTTGCCATCCTGCACGATTGCACTGCCGGAGAAACAGCCTCCACTGTCGTAGCTCTGATCGGGCGCCAGTGCAACAGGCAGGTAAGACCACGTAACCAAATCACGGCTCACCGCATGGCCCCAGTGCATCGGCCCCCATACCGGTTCGTAGGGATAATGCTGATAGAACAAATGATACATCCCACCGAAGTATATGAAGCCGTTGGGATCATTCATCCAGCCCACCTCTGGCATCAAATGATAGGCCATTCGATAGGTTGGATCAACCTGATGTCGATGCGCCTTGATATATGCGTTGGCCCGGGCGAGTGTATAACTCTCCTTCGTTTGAGCCGAAGAACTCGTCAGTCCAAGGTCTGTCTCTTGCCTTGTGTCTATTTCCTGCTTCTCGCATCGTTCCTGGTTCATATGTCCTTCACTCCTGTCTCTCTCTATATCACCCGACTGAACTTATTTGATTGCCCCTTGCATGACCCCCTGAATAATGTACTTCTGCGCAAACAGATAAACGATCAGGACAGGTAGCAGGGTCAACACCAGACCAGCCATCAATGGACCGTAATCCACTGTATATGTCCCATAAAAATAAAACGTGGACAACGGCAGCGTACGCTGCTCGGATGAAGTCAGTACCAGAGAAGGCAGCAAAAAATCATTCCATATCCACAATACATTCAGCACGCTAATCGTTACGGTTGTTGGCAGTAACACTGGCAGTACGATACGGAAAAAGGTCTGCACTCTGCCGCAGCCATCCATTAAAGCCGCTTCTTCAAGCTCCAGAGGAATACTTTTGATAAAGCCATGGTAGATAAATACGGCGAGCGGACTGCCAAAGCCAATATACATGTAGATCAGCGACCACTTGTTATCCAGCAGGCTGAGCGAGCCGTATATTTTAACCAGCGGAATCATAATGGCCTGAAACGGAATAATCATCGCAGCTACCATCAGGAAAAAGAGATACTGATTCAGCTTGCTTTTGTGACGAACAAAGTAATGGGCTGTCATCGCCGCAAAAAGAGCAATCAGTAATACACCCGCAATGGTAATGAGCAACGAATTGCTGAAGGCGGATACATATCCCATTTTGTCAAATGCATTGACGTAATTATCAAATTGAAAGGAGCTTGGCAAGCCCAGCGGATCGGAGGTAATTGCCTGGTTAGCCTTGAACGAATTGACGATTAGAAGTACAAACGGAAATACAAACAAAATCATCACAATGATTAATGCAATAAACTTCATCCAGTTGAGAATGCGCGATTGTCCAGCCATCATGCCTCGACCTCCAGTTTTTTGCTGAAATAAACCTGGAGCAATGTAATGGCGGCTACAAGGATAAACAGAACAAAGGCTTCTGCCTGACCCAATCCGTAGTCACGAGCAAGAAAGGCCTGCTCATAAACATGCATGGATACCATCTCTGTGCTCTTGAAGGGCCCGCCACTGGTCAAAGAGACGTTCAGATCATACACCATGAATCCCCGTTGCAGTGACAAAAAGATGCATACAATAAACGAAGGAACCATCAGTGGCAATACAATGCGCGCCAGCATTTTGCGATTACTTGCCCCATCAATGCTGGCTGCCTCCATAACATCCTTCGGCACATTCATCAGTCCTGCAATGTAGATAACCATCATATAACCGGCATACTGCCAAACGGTCACCACAACGAGAGCCCAGAACGCTTTATCCGGATCAGCCAACCAAGAGGTGGAGAACAGCGTGAGATTCATTTTTTGTCCTGCAAAGACGAGTACCTGATTAAAAATAAACTGCCAGATGAAACCAAGCACGATTCCGCCCACCAGATTTGGCAGGAAAAATCCAGCCCGAAACCAGCCCTGTGCCTTCATTCCCCGAGTTACAACGTAAGCGAGCAGGAAGGCAACCGCATTGGTCAGCACAACGGTAATAAATACATACTCCAGCGTCATCCCAAATGATTTCCAGAACACGGTGTCCTTGAACACACCGATGTAATTATCCCAGCCAACAAAGTTTTGATCGATGGCAATGCCATCCCAGTTCGTAAACGTCAAATAAATACCATACAAAAATGGAATAATCATCACCGTAGCAAACGCAAATAATGTCGGGCCAGTAAAGATCAGGCGGGTGCGCAGACGTGTCCATAATCCTTTTTCGGTCAGCATTGTCAACCTCCACTCTATCCAAATGATTAGCCTGACGGTTATACCGGAAACAAGTCGAACAGACCTCGTGTGGAAGCTGTATGTTCACCATCTCCGGCGTACCGCAAGTCTCTCTCTATGTGCTGCACAGGGCTATGATTAATTCCTTTATTTCACGTTGCTCCAGTATGCCTGAATTTCACTGGCAAGTCCGGCACGGTCAATGACGTCAGCCAAATATTTCTGCATGGATGCACCCAGTTTGGACCAGTGATCCGCAGGAAGTGTGCTCATTGATTCCTCGATTTTGCCTGCCTTGATGTATTCACTAATGGATTTGCCAAGTGGATCGGTTGGCTCCAATGTAATGTTGCTGAATGCCGGAATAATACTGGCTTGATTCACCAGGAAATCCTGACCTTTTTCGTTATAAACGATCCAATCCAAAAATTTCTTCGCCGCTTCCTGCTGCGCTGGTGTGCTCTTTTCCTTATCCAGCAATATGCGTTTGGATACGGCAGCAGAGATTTGCGTATTACCGAAATCATCTGGGTTATTGCTCACAGGTACCGGGAGGAAGCCATATTTTCCATCTGCTGTATCAAAGCTTGAAATTTGTGGCCATGCCCAGTTGCCCTGGAACCAGATACCTACCTCACCCTTGCCAAGCACCTCCGGTCCACGCTCATAGGTTCCGGACAGTGGAGAAGCCTTGTCAATATTGTAGGTTTTCATCAGATCAAATGTATCTAACAAGCCATTAAACACGGCATTGGAAGCAAGGTCCACTTGACCTGCCTTCAGATCAGTAATGAATTGATCCACCTTCGCACGGTCTGAAGACTGCCCACCATATGCAAGCCCCAGATAATGCGCACCAAGCGACCAATCCATCGGAGATACAATCAAAGGTGATTTTCCATTAGCAGCGATCTTTTGGAACAACTCATCAAGCTGTGCAGTGGTCTGTACAGACTTCGGATCGAATGTCCCACCTACTGCCTGATCCAATACATTCTGGTTATAGATGAATCCATATCCTTCAATAGAGAACGGGAAGGCATAATTTTTGCCATCAAACGTTGTAGCCGCTGTACTGTTCTCCACTGCATCCTTCATCCAAGACTCGGATGTGAGATCCAGAACGCGATCCTTGAATTTCTCGACATCTCCTGTATCCAACATCATCATCGTTGTAGGGCTGCCGGAGGCATACAGAGCAGACGCTTTTTCAAACGGAGACTGTCCACTGCCTACAGGTACAATTTCGAGTGTTATATTTGGATTTTCGGCATGGAAGTCTTTAGCTGCTTGTTCCAACTGACTGTTAATTTCCGACTTGGAATTAAGCAAGGTGATTTTGACACTCTCACTGCTGCTACCCTCTGAGGAGGAGTTGGACTCCGTCGCTGCTTTACTTCCACATGCCGACAATACAAGCATCATAATCAATGACAATACCGATAATTTCATCCATCTCTGTTCTCTTTTCATCTTGTTATGGCCCCCGATCAATAGTTTAAAAGGAAACGCTTACAAATCGAATTATAATGTCAAAGGTTTGACATGTCAATCGTTTGACATACGATTTTAAAAAAAATATCGTGCCTTTATTTTTCCGTTGCAAAAGGACGAATATGAAAAAACGACCTGTATCAGGTCGTCTCTCTCTCCACGATGGTAACCGGCAAAATATGCTCCATTTCGATCTTCTCTTCCGCGAGTTGGCGCCGAATCAGATCAATCGCCAGCTTAGCCATGGCCTCCACCGGCTGCCTGATCGTTGTAATGCCAGGCACGGTATACGCTGCCGCACGACTATCATCATAACCTATAATAGCAATATCGTCGGGTACCTTGCGCCCACCTAACACGATCTGCTTCAGCGCATGCACCGCCATTAGATCACTCGTTACAAAGAGCCCGTCCACCTCGGGGTGTTGTGCAAGCAGCTTATCCACCAATTCCGTATACTGATGCTGATCAAACACATTCAGATCGGTTTCATGAATCATGACCGGTTTGACTCCATGAGCCTGCAAGGTATCAACGAAACCTGTCGTCCGGCGATTGGACAGCATTTGCAATTCCAAATTACCGCAGATATGTGCCAAATGCCGTCTATTCTTTGCGAGCAGCAATTCAGCAGCCATAACCCCTCCCTGATAGTTATCAGATGAGATAAACGGGATGTCTTCACCGATCTTACGATCAAAGGTCACGATTGGGGAATGCAGATTCATGTACTCATCAACTTCCAGTGTGTGGCTTCCCATAATAATGCCATCCACGCGATTACCCTTGAGCATTTCCACATATTCACGCTCTTTGGAAGGGTCCATGTGGGAATTGCATAACATAATTTTAAATCCATTCTGGTAAGCATGATACTCAACATAGCTAGCCAGTTCTCCAAAAAACGGATGGGATACATCAGGAATAATCAAGCCTATAACATTGGATTGCTTACGCAGAAGAGAACGGGCAATTTCATTGGGTCGATAGTTCAGTTCGTCCATGGTTTGATACACTTTGTCCCGAGTCTTCTGACTGATATATCCCCGGTTATTTAATACACGCGAGACGGTAGTTACAGAAACTCCTGCCCTGAGTGCAACATCATGAATAGTTGCCATAACACCCTCTTTTCCTACAACATTCTTCATACCTTTAACATTATAAACCCATTGCTAACCCTGAACCAAACCCTTGGTACCCGCCCATTGCTTCATTCCGCTACAATTCTCGCTCTCGGCATGCTATGCATAGCTCCGTGAGTAACATGGACCTGTACCACATACGTACCTGGTTCTTCAAAGGTATGCTGGATTTCATACAGCCCTTCCTCTGACTCATTGGCAGTAATAGCCCCCTGATTCTCCAGTTCGTCCGCTGTCATCATACCTTGTTCCGGAGATACAGAAGGCGGATCATCAAGCTCATTCCAGATCTGGAATTGCACATGGTCAGCCTGACTTAACGGTGCATCTCCCTGTGTAAGCTTCACCTGCAACCGTGTTGGTTCATGAAGAGAAGCTTTCTCTGGAACATCAAGTTTCACTTTGATCATCTCTGGCATCTCACCCGATTGTGACTGATCCTCATAAGAGCATCCCATGGTCAGGAGGAGCAGAATAATGAAGGGCATGAACCAACGAGCTTGTCCGCTCATCACCATCTATCCTTTCTTATTAAGAAGATTTTGGTGTTTTGCCGATACCCCACAGCATCACGATGATGATAATAAAGGCGATCAGTGCCAGTAATGGGATCGTGATGAAACCAAACCAGTTCAAATAGTCGGTATAACATGGAACCTTACCGCACGCGACGGCATTACCTGTAGCCGAAAAAATACGCTGGATCGTTACATGATATAACGAAATGCCGCCACCGACGAAACTCAGTGGGAGTACGTATTTCGTGATGCCCACGTCATCCTTAAAGTAAGCAATGCCCAGCAAAATCGTTAGTGGATACATGAATATGCGCTGGTACCAGCACAGATCACATGGAAGAAAGCCCTTGATCTCACTGAAATAGAGACTCCCCCCTGTTGCGATAACGGAAACGGCCCAAGCGACAAATAACCGGGTATCCACATTTCTCGCTGGGCGCTCCGATTTTGATGATGTACTCATTCCTCTGTCCCCCTCTTCATTTTGCTTATACCAAATTATCATACATCATTCTAGACTCCATCGGCTATTCAAGCTGTTATGTAGGTCATTACTCGATGATTATACCAAATATTTGAACTTTTGGGTGAATACAAAAAAGCTGCCGTATGGGGCAGCTCTTTTTGTTTTAATCTTGTTTCACTCTACTATTACATCGATTTCGTCAGCGTAATGGAGCCATCTTTTTGTGCCCATTTCACGTCCCAGTTCAGAAGTTCAGCAATGAAGCGCAGAGGCACTTGCGTACGTCCATCTTTATTTACAAATACCGTTGCACCCACGTTTTTCTTCACACCGTTCACTTCCATAACGTTGTTGTTCACCCAGAATTCAAGGGTATCATCGCCAGCCATTACCGTTACTTGTTGTGCTTTTTTGTCCCATTTCACCGTTGCACCGATACCTTCACTCAGGAAACGCAATGGAATGTATGTTGTGTTTTTCCAAAGCACTGGTGTGGTATCCATGTTGGTTGTTTTATCGTTAATTTTCAGCATTTTGCTGTTCAGTTGCATCCACACCGTTGTCATTTCTGGCGCTGGTGCAGGTGTTGCTGGCTCTTGGAATTTGTCGTTGAATTGAGTCACAATTGCGTTACCCAAGGCTTGACCTACACCAAACATCACTTTGAAGCCTTCACGATTCGTTGTGTACGAAGCATCATAGTTACCTGCTGCATATTGATTCAATACGTTTTGTACTTGATTTTCATGTGTTGTCAGTGCTTGTTGTCCTGCTGCTTTTGGCAGATTGCCAGCTGTTGCCGAATCCAGGAATGTAGCGAACTCTGTTGTAAATCCAGCAATACGTTTCTCTACTGCTACACGAGCGGTAGCATCGTTGTTTTTAACAGCTTTTACATAGTCGCTTTGTGCGTTAACGTGGTTCGTTACCCAAATTTTCTCGAATGCATTGGCACCATCGTTACCGTAAACGGAAGCAATCGCTGCTTTGAAGTCAGTTGTGTTTCCAGCTTCAGCTGTAACCAGTGCGTTGGAAGCTGCTGTGCGTCCATCAAATTCCTCTTGCATTTGCAGAGCCGAAAGTGCAAAGTGTTCGGAAGCCAAGTGGTTGAGTGCAGATCTCAGATCAGCTGCTTTTGTATCCGCTTTGGTATTTTCGAATTTCTCAGGCATTTGTGTCGTAATTGCTGTGGAGAGTGCTTTACTTACGTCGAACATTTCTTTGAAACCTTCACGGTAAGCCTTGTATGCATCAGCGTAATCTCCAGCTACATACTCATCAAATACTTTTTGCACGAGATCTTCATGTACTTTCAGCGCCTGTTTGGCTGCTGCTTTTGGCAACTTGCCTTCGGTAGCTGTGCTCAGGAATGTGGAGAACTCATCCACGAAACCGTTGATGTTTGCTTGTGCTTGTTTGATTCCAGCCTGGTTGCCCATTTTGGTTGCTTTCACCAAATCATCTGTGTATTTGTTATGAGCGCGGAAGATGCGTTCGAATTCTTTGGCACCTGCGTCACCGTATAGGGAAGCGATTGCTGGTTGCATATCCAGTGCATTCTGGTCGAGTGCTTTGTAGGCTGCATCTGCATCTTTTGCTCCGTCATATGCTTTGGCCATTGCCGTTACTGCGAGTGCAAAGTGCTCGGACAACAGGTGGTCCAGGTTTGCTCTCAGGTCAGCCGCAGGTGTGTTCACGGATGCTTTCATCATGGTCATTGGTGTCTGTGGTGCGGCAGCTGCTCCAGCGATCCCCGGCATCAACAGTGTCAAGCTAAGTACAGGTGCGATAAACTTCTTCATCTTCATTTTCATTACGTGTTCACTCCTCGATTATGTTGTGTGTATAATTTCTTTCCTCGTCGTCGTCTTCATAGGGTGTAACGCAGGGTTCTCTATTCTGGATCACTCTGTGGGCAAAAAAAATTCACAGCTTTCAGTGAAGAAAGCTGCGAACTCCTGTTGTATCAAGGTTTTTTTGAATTAAAAAAATATAAAATTGTAGTGATCTTTCCGATCCAAGACCACATACATACTGTAATATAGATACTTCATTTTCCTTTATTTCTCAACTAAAGCTTACATCAAAGGTTATCCTGAAGTACAATAAGGACATAACATATTATTCGCAAAGGAGGTCCATTCATGACCTGGTTGCCTTATGTTTTAATTGTGGGTATCGCCTTGTTTGGAGGTATTGCTACCATGATCATCGGAAATTCCAAAGCCAATCAGACCAGCAACCCCGAATATGACCGCCGCACAAAGCAAAACCTAAGCAAACTTTCCTATGTATACGTTGGTGCGATTGTACTTGGTTTTGGCGGACTAATCCTCTATCTTTTTAACTAAAATGTTTCGATTCGGCAAAGAATACGTTCAAACATGCCAAGCATCTTCAGTTTTCGCTCTACATTCTCCGTGTATATACACATGTTTACAAGTTGGAGATAATTCAGAATTATTCTGGATATGTTCGGGGTTTAATATAAAGCCATAAGGGACAGCGAGCCCATTAAACAAACCAAACCCCAACTTGAAGGAGAGATATATGATGAAAAAAAACATGAAGAAATCCGTAGCAACGATGATGGTACTGGGCATGACATTAACTGGAGCAACGGGCGTATTCGCCGGAACGCAGCTGGAGAAAATCTCCGCATATCTTAACCATGGAATCAGCTTTAATGTTGATGGCGCGGCTTACTCACCAACGGATGGCAATGGCAACAAACTTGCGCCAATTACCTATAACAACTCCACTTATCTGCCTGTACGTGCGCTTGCCGATGCACTGCATGTACCCGTATCCTATGACGGCAAAAAAGGACAGGTCATTATCGGCCAAGCTACGAGCAATCCATCAGCTCTGACAAATGTAACGTATAGTGCAGCACAAAAAGAGGCCATTCAAAAGGCTTTTGCACAATTCGATGGGTTCGAGACCGCTTATGCCCCTCAGCAGATGATCGCAGGTGACACGTTCAAAAGTGTAGGTGCGGGTGGCGATGGTGTTAGCTTTATTTTTAGCCATATGAAAGTGGATGTATCTCCAAGAGATTATTCGGACGGTTATACAAGCAAAGACGTAAAACTGTCCAATGGTGTTGTCGCCAAATGGTATACACCAGATCAAACGGGCATGCTCACGTTCCAACTGGATGATCGCTACGTTACCCTAAGCTCACCGGATCATAAGATGAGCCAAGCTCAGTTGCAACAAGTCGCTGTCTCTGTTCAGAAGGCAACTGGCAACAACGATCAAGGGATCACTGCATTTGCAGATGTGAATTATAGCAAACAACAATTGGATAACATTCGTAAGGCATTTGCGAAGTTTGACGGGTTCACCACAGCCTATGCTCCACAACATATGGTTGCTGGAGATACGTTCAAAAGCGTAGGTGCAGGCGGTGATGGTGTAAACTTTGTTTTCAATCGTATGAATGTCACGGTATCCCCTAAAGACTACTCTTTCAGCTATGATGGCAAAACGGTAAAACTGCCTAGTGGCGTATCAGCCATATGGTACACACCAGACCAAACGGATATGCTCACGTTCAAGCTGGATGATCGTTATGTAACACTCAGCTCGCCAAATAACCAATTGACTCACACTCAACTGGAGCAAATGGCGGTCTCCGTACAAAAAGTGAAATAAACAAAAATAAACACACATCATTTCGGTCCCGCTCTATGAGCTGGGGCTGATTTGATGTGTGTTTTGTATGCTCAAACTCTGCTGCAAAGACCTCTTCCTGTTCGTCTGTCCCTATCCTGCAATTAACTCTCTGACTTATTCATGACCTGGCGAAGCCAGTAATACCGATGCAAGTCCATGATAAAATGAAACACCACAAAAGCCAACATAATGTATACACACATTAGCACAACAGCCACAGTCTGCTGTGTAACAAAGGCCAGTGAAATATTGGCCAGAAGATATGCTCCGCCCGTAATCATCGTTAATGTGGCAACAGGCATACCTGTGCTTTTATCTCTTTTTTTACGCTGAGGGGGCTGCTGCAGCTTACGCAAACGAAACTTCACGTATTGGAACAAAGCAAAACTATATACCACAAATGATCCAATGGCGTACCAAGGTGTTGTCAGACCAATTGTCCCGTAAGCAAACTTCTGTAGAATCACCATAAATCCCACAGAACAAACGATGCCAAATACGCCTCGGAACAATACATAATTCAGTTGGAGTCTGCGTGGGGCAGCAATCAGGGCAATCGCCCATATATTCATAAAGGCTAGCGGTGGCACGAGAATATACGCATACAGTGATTGGAACGGGACACTGAACACGGGAATAAGCAGAAATACGTTAAGAAAAAACAGGACAAGTATGCCTGCACTCAGCCGAATACTATCTACTGCATAGATGACATAAGGTG
This sequence comes from Paenibacillus sp. VT-400, assembly GCF_001029205.1. Taxonomy (NCBI): domain Bacteria; kingdom Bacillati; phylum Bacillota; class Bacilli; order Caryophanales; family Paenibacillaceae; genus Paenibacillus; species Paenibacillus sp. VT-400. The sequence continues at coordinate 151,415 of NZ_LELF01000065.1, forward strand.
AATCCTCATACGGATTTGAACGTTTATTGTTCGCCATTATAACTCTTCCTTGATAGATTCGTTTCTTCATGACTACAATGCCAGGTCAGCCAAACGAACAACCCTGCGATAGTACATCGCATCCATCAAATCCTCCCAGTCGAGTTCACTGGCATTAATGTCTCGATAATATACCGCAGCAGCAGGCAAGAAACCAACCAGCGGCCCTGTACCACCGCAAATCAGACTTCCGCCGTCTCCGCCTTTGGGCATCACATCCCCAGCCGAATCTAGTGTAAGCTCATACTTGTAGGGATCACCGGCAAATTGCACTCCGAAGAAATTCGGCAGTGCCAGATCATAAGGACGATCATCCTTTTCTTCAACCCGTGTAGAGTCTAGATCTATCGATTCATCCACATTCTCATCCACGTCTTCCAGACTTCCAAAGTGCTTCAATCTCATCGTATAGTCGAAGCTGTCACCCCAGGGAAATAACGTGCGACAACCGCCGCCATAGATATACTCCCATTCGTCTTCGGTCAGCAAACCAAAACCCGCCGCAGCTTCCTCCCTCACGACGTCTTCCAACTCGATTCCTTCGTTGAACCACAGGATTCGGACTCCATTCTCACTTTGGCGAATCAGACGAAATTGTTGATGCAATTCATATTCACGTATTACCGATTGCTTAAATTGCTCCAGGGCTGACGGGAAATCAGGATTTTCCTGTGCAAATGCTTCCTCCTCGGACACTTCAATCCAGCCAAGCGAGATCAGTTCGCATTCCACGAGCATCGGCGCAATAGTAACTTCTCTCACAGGTGACATTTGACTCGCCAGAAACGAATCCACGTCCTCAACACCATACTCACTGACCGTTTCATGCAGGTCGGCTGATGTCTCTTCGTTCATACCATGCTGCCAACGATCCCAGCCGAGTGTTACTTGATCTCCAGGCACAAACACAAATCTCAGCCCATCCTCCCTAAATACACCTGTTTCCATCCGCTGACCGAATCGTTCAAATGTCTCGAGACCCTCATATACCATACCGTCTGGTAACTGACGAACAAGCTTACGCATCCAAGCCTCTTTGTCCTGAGCGTTCAACGCCTGCCACATGTCTCGTCTCAATGTTTCCATAACTCTCCCCACCTTTCCTTATACACTTTCACTTCTCTAAAATGCTTTACTGGCTCGCACAGCACAATCTTATTTGTCTTGTGTACATCTTCATTTCCCTGCGGCTTGCAACAGTTCCAGCAATAATTCCTTCCGTCTTCCCTCCGCTTTGCGAGCGAGCGTTGTGAGCTTCTCCACTTTGCCAAAGATCGGATAGAGTACACGTTCCGCTTCATAATGCTCAAGTTTTTGAATCTGTCTAACCAGCAGTTCGAGTATTTCCTCATTCTCCAGTTCGGGCTGAATCTTCAGCTTCAGACTATCTGTCGAACGACGCAAGCTGGCGACTAACGCAGGTATGGCTTGAGCCGTGACACCCTGTTGTTCTACAAATGCCGCAATGAACTTATCCTGAATCAACTGATGCTCATCATCCACTTCACCCATGTAATATTCAACCAACGGGAAATACTGCTCATCCACAAGCCCCAGTCCAAAGGTTGCATAACTGCCCGGCATACAGCTTTTCTCTCCCTCGGTATCCTCGTAGAACTCAAACTCCTGGATAGCCTCACGCGCATACTCTTCCAGAAGTGGATGCAATTCCGGGTACTCCAGTGCATTGGCAAAGAATCGGTGGGTATCCGACTTCGCGAGCCCTTTGATCGGCAAATACTGCTTTACGCTGGACTTGAGCTTGATCTTATAACTTTTCGGAAAGCCCTGTTTCAATAAATGAGTGATAAAGGTAAGTGCCTGTTGATAGGCACCAGCCCCTTCCTTACGAATGTGAATGGTCATCAGAGCAAATACATCATTTGCTTTGCATTCTACTTCTTCCGTTTTCACATGAATATCGTCCTTCGCATACGTTCCGCTACCTTCTGTCATCATACGTGCCGCACGTTTGCTACCGAGTTGCTTCGCGAGTTCCAGAAAAGTCACACCTTTGGATTTGCTATAACTGGGCTCAAAACGTAGAATCATGACCGCCGTATATAATAGCAGATCGATTGATTGAGTTTCGGATGTTTGCTCCTCCCCAGGCTCGTTCAAATGTTGGCCTGCCTGTGTCTCAATGTTCGACTCCAGCGTTGCTCCGGGCTTAAGTGAATATTCATTAGTACAATAAGGCGAAGACTGAACATCATAATACTGTGGCAAAAACTGATTCTCCGCCCATGCCGTCAACGCATGAGTAATCTCACCACGATGTTCCGCAAGTGCCTCCGGACGCCCCTGATTCAACTCTTGAATCCGGTCATACAGCCTGATGGTCCATGCTACATCCAACTCCGGGAACAGCTTTGGATCGAGCAGATGACTCGTCAAAAAGAAGGATTCCAATAGCTTCGTTGGATATGTACTGTTCTCCAGATTCTTGTCTACATAGGTATGAATACGATCAAGGAGCAGCTTTCTTTTCTCTTCGTTGATCCATTCCAATAAAGTCAGTTGCAGCTTGCCTTCGGTTGTTGGGAATTTCCCTCGCAAGGTGAAGCGGTAGTCAATCAACGGAGTATCTGCCAGCTTGTCCAATCTTCCCTGAACAACCTCTGCAAGCTTAGGCCCGATCTCGTTCCGTACCTGTTCCTCGGTAAAGGCTCCTGCCTGCTTTAATTTTACATCATCATCCAAACCCAGATCCAGGCTGTCTACCGTGGTCCGTCCAGGTTTGTAATCCAGTACAATATCATTAAAAATACCCATTTGCAGCGTGGTTCGCTTCACAACACTTTCCAAGTCATCCCGCTTTTCCTGTTCATCAAACCACTCATGGATCGTCGTAATCATCTCTTCCATCGCCTGGTCATAAAATGTACTCATCTAATCTCCTGCCTTCCATGCATCTAAAGTTCACCAACTACACTTGAACCTACTTGAACCTCTATGAATCCCGGGTCAATCCGGGACATCTATGTTATAAATACGTATTAATGTTCGTATACTACCTATTATTTTACTCTCTCAGGTACAATCGGAACAATAAGGCTTACGTACGGTTGCTTGCTAGTCAAAGAGATCTACGGATTCCTTTCATAACTATGTACGCTCTCGGCATGCCCTCGCTATCGTCATCCCCACGTTGTATAATCATTGTATTCCTTTTCAGGAGGTCTGACTAAATGAGCTACAGCAAATACTTCCCCTTGGAAAACTATTTGAATCAAGTTTCAATCACCCTTACATATGCAGAGCTTGAGGAGATTCTCGGATTTACGTTACCCCCTACAGCGTATAATCGCGAACAATGGTGGGTGAATAATTCCAATAATCATACACAGGCACTATCCTGGTTAAATGCAGGATGGAAGGTTGAGAATGTGATTCTAGGAAAAAACGTTACCTTTGTCCGTTGCGAGTCATAATCGATCTGTACGATATAGATTGAACTAAAGGTTATTCACACTTACCACTCCAATGACAGAACAACCTTCCGATCACTGTTATCCCCAGATTTTTTTCATTCACTCTTACAAAGGTAAAAATCTATGGATAAAGGCGACCGCTTCGCTTCTTCAGGTTATTTCTGCCCTCTTCGTTCTCGTGTGAATGTTTTAGTTCAATATATATAGATTATTGGTATTCACTTCATAGGTTCTATTTTTCCATAAATGTTATTCGAGACAAAAAAAGCAGGGTAGACTGATGAATTCATCAGTTCTCCCCTGCTTTGTAAATTAATTAACTGTCTTATACCACTCGTTCACTTCGGCGGTAATATCATCGCCGCCCATGGATTTCCACTTCGTCACAAACGCATCAAATTCCTCAATGCCTACCTGACCATAGATGATCTTGCTGAACGTATCTTTCTCCAACTTGTCGATTGCGTCCTTCTTCATTTTCATCGTCTCGGTTGGTGCCCCGGTGAACTTGTTCTTGATCGCGTTATCTCTATTCGCAACGACCACCTCAGCGGCTACAAACACTTCCGGTTTGTTGGCAATTTTCGTATTTTTCTCAAAAGGGGTCTCCGGCTCTTTGCCCTTCGCAAGTTCCGCCAGCGTATCCATCATCAGATTCGGAATTCGGGCACCATCATACGTAATCGTATATTTGAGTGGTGATACGCCATCCTTTACCTCGGCTTCACCAACCACTTTGCCGTCCACAATATCATAGTCATATCCTTGTGCGAAGCCATGTTCGAACTCGCTGCCCACTTCCGGATTGGCAAAGTTGTCGAACAGATAATTTTGATACGTGAAGAAAATTTCCGGGTTCGCCATATCCTTGTTAATCAGCACCACCCCGTTGCTTGCACCAGAGCCATGTTGATGGCTCTCTCCTGTTGGCCCTGTAGGTAAGGCAATGGCCTTGTACGTGGCACCATCCACATTTTTCTTCACATCATCAATCGGCCAGTTTGGCATCCAGTGTGGTCCCACGATAATTCCAGCTTTACCAGCGGTGAACAATTCTGCTGCTTTGATCTCGTCATAGACGCCTGCTTCTTTGGGCAGATAACCTTTGGACAACCAATCTTTCATCGTCGCAAGGCCTTCCTTCACACCTGGCTGAATGGAACCATATTGCAGTGTTCCGTCTCCGGCATCATTCCACTGTCCAGGCATCGTGTTGTACATGCCGAAGATCCAGCCGGATTCCGTCATCCAGGTATTAAGTGCATTCTTCATGCCGACGGTCAAACCATACGTATCTTTCTTGCCGTTCCCATCCGGGTCCTGATTTGTAAAAGCATCCATGACCGTAACCAGCTCATCTATAGTTTTTGGTTCTTCCAGCCCCAGCTTCTTCAGCCAGTCTTCCCGGATAAACATGACCGAATCGCCGTTGTACGCATAATCGAAGATCGGAATGCCGTAACGCTCGCCCTCATACATGTAAGGATACCATTCTTCCGGTGCCGATTCGGATGCCTGTTTCCATGTGTCCGAAGCATACTTGTCAAACAGCTCGCCTGCATTGGCAAATTTGCCGGATTCAATTAATTCCCGTACCAGATTGTAGTCCCCCCGAATGGAGACAATATCCGGCAGTTCTTCGTTAGCGGACAGGGACAAGCGCAATTTCGTGTAAAATGCATCATTGGTCACGGATACAGCCCATGGCGTGGTCAGATCGATGCCAAGTCGTTCCTTGGCCCATTTGGTATGCACATTGTTCTGTGCCGTCTCCCCGTTCTTGAATTTCGTATCATCATTCCAGGCCCGCAAATAACTCATCTGTACCGCCGGTTCATACTTCCCGTCTTGCAGAGCAAGTGGTGCAGCGGCTTCCTTCGTTGGTTCTTCCTTGGCCCCCGAACTGCATGCCGTTACAGCAACCATCGTTATTGCGAGCAATGCCGTCATCATTTTTCTATACATGAACTAACCCCTCCTCAGGTAACTTGGATACCCTTATGTGCCAAATGCACCTTACATGAAAAGGATAGTGCAGCCGGGGAGGCAAACATATATCACAATTTCAATGTTCATATTGATTTGTTAACCGTTCCGAAAATCTTGCGGGGTCAGTCCATAATGTTTGCGGAACACCTGAATGAAATAAGGCGTGTTGTTGTACCCTACTTCCTGACCGACTTCATAGATCTTCATCGCCGTATGCTTGAGCAAGTGAACCGCACGTTCCATTCTGGAACGGATAATATAATCACTAATGCCTTCACCTGTGGATTGTTTGTACATTTTCGACAGATATACCGGGTGCAGATGCACCTCTCCGGCAATGACCTGCAACGATAAATCCTCGCCCAGATGATGGTCGATCCATTGCTGCACCTGCCTGATCAGCGTTGATCCGGCATCCTGTCCCGCATCGCTTGTACTCTCTGCCCATTGCTGCATCACACACCGAGTCCACGTTTCCAGACTACGCAGTGAGATGCCATAACCATCCTTAAGCAACTGCTGGTACTGCTCGCCAAGCACTTCGGCTAACTGCCTTCCTTCCCGATGAGCCATATATGAGAATGCCGCCGCCAAATAATGAAAAGCCACATACACATGCTCCGGGAACACACTGCTCGACAGCTCTGCAAAGATCTGATCAATCTTGCGGTGTGCATCCTCCATGCGCCCCGCTTCCAGTAACGTCGTTAGACCCGGCGGTTCATACAGCGCCGCAAGTGACTTCAACGTGGCCCCATTGGTTCCCGCCGCCGCATTCAGATGTAATCCTTTGCCCGCATCGGCCTGCTTGCGAAGCGCACTCACGGCTTGATGATATAGCTGGGGCACCTGATCTGGGAAACGTCCCATACGACTAACGGACAGGGAAATGGTCGCGTTCAGATACTGCCTCACACTGTGAAGCAATCGTTCTCCAAGTCGGCCCATCAGCATATCCGGTTCGGCTTGGGTTTGTTTGGGACTGGCCATGAAGACCAGATCATCATAGGCATCATCCGTATGGCAGAGATGATAGGTACTGCCGTAGATCTCTTCCACCACATTGGAGATGGCGTACTTCATCAGTCGAAATGCTTTATGTGTGGGTTGATGGTCATCATATCGGATGAGTAGCAGTTGCATTTTATCCTGTGGACGGAACCCGATCTCCAATTGCTCCAGCTTGCCTTCGAGTTCAGCATCCGCAAATTTATGCCCTAACAGTACATCCTTCATTAGCTCCGCCCTCTTCTCGGGCAGATGTTCCCTTACCGAATACATGGCCCGCTGATGCAGCATTTGTTTCTCACCCTCCAGGCGGATCTGCACGGCGGCCTGCTGCACGGATTCGATCAGTTCCTCATCCCGGACCGGTTTGAGCAGATAACTGACTGTCCCATGTTTGAGCGCCTGCTTCGCATAATCGAAGGAAGCATGCCCCGATAAAATAATACATTTTGTCTGTTCCCATTTTTGCCGGATATGACTGACCAGATCCAGACCGGACAGACCCGGCATGCGGATATCCGTGATAATAATATGGACCTGATGTGTTGCCATATGTTCCAGTGCCTCTTTGACTGAATAGGCTTTGAATACCTGGCCAATCCCGTGTTCTCTCCACGGTATGGAGACAGCGATCGACTCCACTGCCGAATGTTCATCATCCACGACCATCAGATTCATCATGCGATTGTTCCTCCTCAAACCATCGAATTTCTACACTAAGTCCACCATAGGGAATCGCTCCAAAATGAAGACCAGACGACAGCCCATATCGCGTAACGAGACGTTGGTGCACATTCCACGTCCCTGTTCCAATCTCTTCACCCATCGGTTCATTGATCTCCCGTTCCAATTCCGCAATCTCTTCCGCTGTCAGTGTGACACCGTCATTGTCTACAAACAGGCTATATCTTGTATATTTTCGTCCCTCAATATGTTCGGGTACCGCCATCCCCGTTACGACGACATGGCCACTGCCTTCCATCGGTTCGATGCCGTGGATCACCGCATTCTCTACGATCGGTTGAATGAGAAGCCGTGGAATATGGAGCTGCATCAGTTGCTGCGGTACGGCGATCTCGTAGGTCAGCCGGTTGGTCCGCATCTGTTGAATGGACAAGTAATGGTCCAGCAGTCGGATCTCTTCTTCCACTGTTGTCATGTCATTCTCGCCCCGCGTAATGTAGCGATAGTAGTCTCCCAGACTTAGCGACATGGCAATAACCGCTTCACGGTTGCCAAGCTGGGTCATATTTTTGATATAAAACAGGCAGTTGTACAGGAAATGCGGATTGATCTGTGATTGCAGATGTTTCAGTGTTGCTTCCCGTGAGCGGATACGTTCCTCGTATACCTTCTCGATCAATTCCTGAATCTGCTCCGCCATATGGTTGAAGCTCTGGGTCAGGTACGCGAATTCATCACGAGAGTGATCGACCGGAATCCGTGTGGACAGCTGCCCTTTGCGAATCTGTTGTAGCCCTTTCATCAAGCGATGGATGGGCACCTGAACTTTTCGATACAAAAGCAGTGCGGCCCCGATACTCAGCACGAGCAGTAACAGAATGGAGGTAATAAACATATTTCGGCTCTTGTCCATTGGGGTCAGCAAATCATCCAATACCACAGGGTTCACGTATACCGCTTGCAGTTGTTTGGAGTGCACGTAACTGACCAGATATTGTTTACCGCCCACTTCCAATTGATGATTGCCTTCCCTCTCCGGCCCGTTAAAAGGCATATCACGCATGATCGCTTCGACCAATTCGGTGTCCGCCGTACGGTTCAACAACGGATCGTTACCTGGTACCAGCAAGAAGGGATCTCCGCCCTGCGTTTCTTTAAAATCATCCAACATGGCAACCACGTTCATCGGGTCAAAATTAATCTCCATCACCGTTCGCACGCCTGTGTTCACCGGTTTTTCATTCCACTCGTAGTTATCCGTGAAAAAGTAGGTGAAACTCCCCTGCTCCAGCTGCCATTGACCTGGTTGCGGGAACGTCAACATCTTCTCATCGTAGACCGTCCGGCTGGACATGGTGGATAACACAAGTTCTGCTTGCGGCAGGACAATGGTAATATCATTCTTCCAGCGGCTGGTGGACTGGTACAACGATAATTTGTCGAGAATATCCAGATAGATACTGTTCTTCTCATATTGACTGGTTGAGTCCGTCATGTAACGGTAGTGCAGGATACTCGGATCTCGCAGCAACGTTAGGCCATACAGCGAGAGCTGCTCGATATTTTTATCCACCTGCGAACTGAAATAATTGAACTGGTTCAGACTCGACTGCTGTTTCTCTTCAACGACCATATCCACATTTGCCTGGTTCGCATACGTATAGAGCAGCAGAATGGGTACGAGCAGGCAGATTAAGAGAATGACCGTCTTCGCAAATACTGTGAATTTCATTGTTTCACCCTGTCCCTGAATTTGAAGTCGTTCTACACCGAAGTCCTATTTTATATTGAAAACCCTTACATTTCTATATGATTTTATGTTCTCCCGTTTTCCTGTGACTTGAAAACCTCTGTTTCCATCAACAAGTTAATATTTCAACATCCGCATTGAAATGTTGTTCTATAGTCCGCCCTTTTCCGTTGCTATAATTCAGTTGCTCCACTCTGCGCAGAGGCTTGCTCGCCTCATGTTGTCAGGGCTGGACGAGATAAAGGAGGGACCCTGATGGCTATGGAACAACCGTTAACAACCAATACGCCGGTGCGAAAAATGACACCCCATCCACGCAAACGTACCCGCTGGAATTTCAAACGCACATGGCCGCTGCATCTAATGCTGTTGCCTGCTGTACTGCTCACATTACTGTTCGCCTATGTGCCCATGGGCGGCATTATTATTGCTTTTCAAGATTTCAAACCGTGGCTGGGATTCACTGGCTCCAAATGGGTGGGCTGGGACAATTTCCGGTTCATGTTCGAATATCCCGACAGCGTTCAGGTCATCTGGAACACGGTACTGATTGCTTCAATGAAAATAGTGGCCGGACTTGTGGCCCCCGTGGTGTTTGCCATTTTGCTGAATGAGGTCCGGAACTCTACGTTCAAACGTTTCTCACAGACCTTGGTGTATCTGCCCCATTTCCTGTCCTGGGTTGTCCTTGGTGGAATTCTGCTCGACATGTTATCACCGGAAGGTGGGCTGGTAAACCAGATGTTAGCAGCGGTTGGAGTTGAACCGATCTTTTTTCTGGGAGATGGCGACTGGTTCCGTGTAACGGTAGTTGTCAGTGATGTGTGGAAGGAATTTGGATTCGGTACGATTGTATTTCTGGCAGCACTTGCGGGTATTAACCCGGCATTGTATGAGGCTTCGGAGGTGGATGGGGCAACACGACTCAGACAGACACTGCACATTACCCTGCCTGCACTCGTGCCGATGATTATCGTGGTAGGTACGTTATCACTGGGCAACATCCTGAATGCAGGTTTTGACCAGATCTTTAACCTGTACAATCCGCTGGTATATGAGAAAGGCGATATTATCGATACCTTTGTCTACCGGATGGGAATTCTGAATGGCAAAATGAGCTTTGCGACCGCTGTTGGACTATTCAAATCATTTGTCGCGATGTTCCTGGTCATCTCTGCGTACCGGATGGCGTACAAAATCGCCAATTACCGTATTTTCTGAGGAGGAATCAAGGTGTATCACAAAACAACCGGTTACCGTATATTCAATGGTTTTAACCTGATATTCATCGCGGCCGTTTCGATCCTGTGCATCCTGCCGCTGGTCCATATTCTGGCGGTTTCCTTCAGTGGTAAAGCGGCAGCATCCGCCAATCTGGTGACACTGTGGCCGATTGATTTTACCGTGGACGCCTATACCAAAACATTTGGTAACAGTAACTTTCTCAGTGCACTCTGGATTTCAGTCCAACGTACGGTACTAGGTACACTGCTCAGTATGACACTTGTCTTCCTGACGGCTTATCCGTTATCCAAGGAGAGTCTGCACTTTAAAGGACGTTCATTATATGCGTGGTTTTTCATCTTCACGATGCTGTTTAGCGGGGGATTGATTCCGTCCTATATTTTGATCCAGAAGCTTGGACTGATGAATACGATGTGGGCTCTCATTTTGCCGGGAGCGGTGGCTGTCTGGAACCTGATTCTCATGATGAACTTTTTCCGCAACGTGCCAAAAGAGCTGGAAGAAGCCGCATTTATCGATGGAGCCAACCATATCACAACCCTGTTCAAAATCTATCTGCCTGTTTCCATGCCCGCCATTGCCACGATCTCCTTATTCACCATGGTAGGTCAATGGAATTCCTGGTTTGACGGTTTGATCTATATGAATGATGCTTCCAAATATCCACTCGCCACGTTAATGCAGACCATAATTGTACAGCAAGATTTCTCCAACATGAACGTGGATGCAACGCAGCTCCAGAACATGTCTCAACGTACGGTGAACGCAGCTCAGATCTTTATTGGCGCTCTGCCGATCCTGCTCGTATATCCGTTCTTGCAGCGTTTCTTCGTAAAGGGGATTGTGCTCGGGGCGGTAAAAGAGTAAGGCAAACACACGGAATCCACTCTTGGAATTCTTTGTTCAGAAAGATCATGATTTCAGTTGATTCGAGATCGTTCTCCCGCGAGTTGCATTGTTATATTCATTAATTAACTCATCCAGCACCATGGATTGGCGAATAACCTCCGGATGCCATAGTTCCGGGTATTGAGCTGCAATCTGGTAGAGCCTTTGCCGTGCATGTTCGATACATTCCTGAATGGTTTCCGGATTATGTACCATACTCCCGCCCCCTGTTGTCCTTGAATATCATCATCCAAAAAAGACCATCTAATATAATATTCGGAACAAGAGGGGATTTGGATTACCCCAAAATTAAAATTTTGGTTATTTTTTCTTGTGAAAGTTATGATTAGCGTGGATCACATGAGTTAATGTGCATATATGTTCAATACAAATAAACCGGATCGGCTGCGGCCTGTCCGGTTTTATTCCTGCTGAGTTTTTCAATTTTCTCTATCATGCTCCATTTATCTTAATCCAACATCCTTAAAACGATTGCCTATCGTCTCTGGAAAGGCACGTTTAATGGCATCAATGGCACGTTGTTCCGTAGCCCCTGCCTTCCCTATAAGCTTAATTACCCTTTGCACACATTCCGGTTCACTGGAATCCCAAGAGATGGGGTTGTCTATTTCCTCAACGATCATTGTATACAGGTTTGCGAGTAGCTCATACTCGTCTATAACATGGTCCATTAGAATGGACAGATGCTTAAGTCCTGCAACATAAGAGGCAATATCCAATCTTGATTTGGCATAATAGCGAAGTACAGTTGCCGCTTGTTCAGCGTCATATGTTCCTGACTGCAAAGCAGCAGCAATAGCGGCATACGCAGCCGCCCCACAGGCATAATCTTGGGGCGGCAGCATATAGTCATGAGTTTCCCATTTGTACACGGCCTGGATTAACGATTCCTTGCAGACTTCCCATAAATCGATAGATGCACAGGCTTCCAGAATCTGATAATACCAGTAGGGTGTACTGTTCCTCCCAAACGAATCATAGGGCAGACGAATGATTTCATCACCTTGACTTTCACAGATGAATAAGACCCGTTCCACATCATCATATCCAGTAACAATGACAAATTGATCGTGCCAGAGAATCGCACCTACGCCCCGGTCAATGGAAGCTTTGATATCCAGCAGAGCCTGCTTCTGATAGAGCGGGAAAGTCGATTCAAATGAAAATCCACCATGTTGTCCCGTTGTCACACCAATGAAGTCTGCTGCGACAAAGTTCTCTGCCATCCAATTGTATGCGGAGATTGACTCTGACGTCAGACGCCGATCCACCACTAATCGGAATGCACTTGCTGTCATACCTGCAATCATGTGGTGTGGGAAAACCGTCCACTGTTTATGTAATAAAATGCGATACAACGCATCTGTATATGCGCTCACACCGCTCCATGATCTATATTCATCAGCAAAACTCACAGCTTGCGGGGATTGAATCCAGTCCTGCAATACTACTTTTGTCGCCATCATCCTTCACTCCCTTCCCCTCTCATCCTATCGTGCTGAATGTGCTCCCCACCGTGTTATAGTGGACCTTTTACGGTCAGGATACTTCCTGGATATCACTCGAAAATAATCAATAGCCTGCTCTTCCAATGCTTTCGCCTTCACGAGTACCTGTGCTAGATTTTCTGTCGTATCTGATCGCAAGACACGTCTATTTTCCTGCTGAACTATATATCCTTTCATTTGGTCAATTAACGTCCCAAGCTGTTCATAACATGCACAAGCCTGGTCCAGTTCGTTCCATATCCCTCGAACACCCTGCAAATACATCCTTATTTCGGTTCGCGAATGGCAGAAGGACTCCAAAATATAACCTGCACCGGATTCATCGAAATCCCCACTCCACAGGGCCTCCACCCACACATCATATGCCTTTTTACCTGAAGCAATATTCTGATCAGGTAACAGACGATAGGGAATATCCCAATCCTCAATTGCCAGTCGCAGGGATTCCAGCAGCATCTGTTGTTCAGGGATGCGGACCTGATCACCAAACACCTGACAATACCAAAATCCGGTAAAATTTAAGCCGAAATTGTCATACAACAAAATCTGCGGTTCCTTGCTCCATCCGTCTTGCACATAAAAGATGCGGTCACTGTCATCATATCCATGAATAACACCGAACTCAGGAATCCAGTAAATCACACCAGTGCCTTCATCAATACTCCGTCTCACCCAATTCACTGCATCCTGCTGATAATAACCAAACGTGGAATGACGTGTACGTCCCCCATCCCAGATCGTGAATATCCCCAGGTTATCAATTCCCGAACGATGTGCTTCCCCCCATTGCCCATACGCTGTAACCGACATGGGAAGTAGTCTGCGATGTACCGACAGCTTGAAAGCCATGCCCGTATATCCGGCAAGTACAACCTTGGAACCTTGAAACTGGCTCGTATGGGTGAGTATCGCATGCAGACTATCCACGTACGATTTGGACTCCCGCTTCATGATGAGGTTATCTAAAATATTCTCAGCCAAGGACGGATATTCTCCTCTCTATGCTGCTTTATTCCACGTTTTGCTTACGTTGTATCGCTAGCCTGTCAATTAATTCTTCTGCGCTTTGCTGAAGCTTGCGTCTAAGCCAGCCAGGAGACAAAAGTTCCTCCCATTCGCTAACAAACAAATGCTGTAAGAAAGCATCCGTGTCATAAAATTCAATTGAATAAATCTGATCGTGCCTAGCCTGGATACGATACCCTTGCCATAGGTCCATTTGCTGCAATTCCTTCAAGCGAATCTCAGCTACAAACGGTTTACGTACAGGCAGTGGTTCTTCCCATCCACCTAGGAGGGCATCTGACCTGTACTCAAATCTCTCATCCAAGATCGATACATGAACAATGCCCTCCAAGCGAATCGCCACTTGCTGCACAGGATCTGCTTCATAACCCACCACGTAATCGGCGTTAAACTGGGATATCATCTTTAATGGACACAAGGAAAACTGCCGTTCTCCATCATGATCCCTGTAATGAATATGTACTCTGCGCAAGTCGGTTATGGCGTGGGACAACAATTCAAAGAATTGTAGCTGCTTCGGTTGCGCCGAAAATACTGGGAGCTCACTACTTCCCATCTCTTGTTCCTCCAACGTAAAACGCTCCAGCAAATGCGCTACACGTTTCACCGCGTCCGATTGATCATAATCGTAATGCCGGTAACGATGCGCCAGATATTTCAGCACACGCTGCTCTTCTTCGGTCATATACAAATGGGGCAATCGAAAATTCTGATCCTCATAACAATAGCCCCGATATTTTGCCATATACACCAAAGGGGCTCGCAAGGAACTTGCCATATATTCAATATCACGCTGAGCCTGACGACGGGAGATTTCAAATTCACGGGCAAGCCAGCTGCTATTCGGAAAACGTCCACCCCGAATCTGTTCGTCAAACCAGTGAATCCGATGCATGTTACTCATCTTCCCGCCCCCATCTCATCCATTCATAATATATTCGATTATATCAAAAGACATGGCCCGTTCCGAAGAACAGGCCAGTTATGTTATACATGTGCCTTATCCACTCTGGATTGCACGGCTTTGAAACATTTCTTGCATACTTTCAGACTTGTACCGTCTGTTTTTGTTTGCGTATACAACAATTTAATTCGGGTACTGCTACACACCGGGCATGTTCCCCGGCCTCTGGAAGGAAGACTCCACAAGACGCGTCCTCTTTTAGTTTTTGCCAATGGTTGTGAACCTCTTTTCGATATGGTTTGTGTGTTCACCGTTATTATATAGGGCATGGTACGACACAGAATGTCGCATCAGTATTAGAAGTATTTCAAAAAATAAAAATGTCCCCTCTTCGACCTGAAGAAAGGACAACATTTAGGAAAGATCTGTGCTCGTCTGAGCTGCGGCCTGCAATAACGGTTGCAGGAGTCCCGGAAAGCGCGTTTCCAGATCATCGGATCGCAGGGTGAGAAAATGCTGTGTGCCCTGCACTCTGACCCGAATAACTCCGGCTTCCCGCAGGGTGCGAATGTGGTGCGACATCGTTGACTTCACAACAGGTGCATGAAAATGACTGCATGGCTGCTCCCCGCTTCTCGCTGCTTCCGCAACAATCCCAAGACGGGTCGGGTCGCTTAACGCATACAATACGGAAGAAAGTTCAATATCTGACACCTGTGGATGATGCAAAATTTTCATACTGTAGTCCCCTTTTCTCAGACTATCCATTGTATTTTAACACAGATCCATGATATATTTCTAATGTTCGACACCAATCGAACTTTAATGATTTCGTTATGTAACCCCTGCTGTTAGGCACGGGATTGACATCATATTACATTTTGCAAATGTTACACACCGTTTCTGAAATGTTGCGAAATACACATCACTTTAGGAGGTTTTTATGAACAACACCGCAACCGCATCATCAGGGGAACGGACCGGAATACAGGAAGGATTAATTGTAAGCTTGCTTGGCTTCACCGTTGTACTCGTTGTGATGAATACAATGATGTTTAATCTGGCCCTGCCCAAAATTGCAGCCGAATTTATGCTTACATCCGTCGCTTCTTCATGGATTGTTACAGGGTATTCCATTGTATTTGCCATTTCCTCGATTACGTTCTCACGTCTATCGGATTTCATACCTATTCGCACATTATTCACGACCGGGCTTACGTTACTTGGTGCGGCATCCGTTCTCGGGTTCTTCAGTAATCATTTCATCATTTTGCTCATTGCACGTCTGATCCAGGCTGCGGGTGCTGCATCGGTTCCGGGGCTTGCCATTGTGCTGATTACCCGGTACATTCCACATGATCGCCGGGGTAAATCGATGGCTGTCATCATGTCCGCGAGTTCACTGGGGCTTGGACTTGGTCCCGTCATCGGCGGAAGTATTACTCAGTTTCTGGGATGGCATGATCTGTTTATCGTTACGGGATTAACGTTATTCTTGATTCCTGTATTCTTCAAACTGCTCCCGCGGGAAACACCGCAAAAAGGTTCATTTGACCTGCTGGGTGCCGTGCTTCTTGCCATTGGTACTACGGGTGTGCTGTTATTCCTGACTTCCCGTCAGTGGTACACGCTTGTTATCGGTGCTGCGGCACTGCTTCTGTTCTGGCTCCGAATTCGGCGCGCGGCAGATCCATTTGTTCAACCTGCTTTGTTTAAAGACAAAAAATATATGATGCTCAGCTCGCTGGGGATTGTATCGTACATTAATAACTTCTCAACGTTGTTCCTGTTACCTCAAATTTTGGCGCATCTGTATGGACTGACACCTGCTCAATCCGGACTTGTCATCTTCCCCGGTGCAGTCGTGTCTATGCTGCTGTCCAACCGGATCGGCCGCATGATTGACCGACACGGCAATACGTTGCTATTGAAATTTGCACCATGGCTGCTACTGGCAGCTGCCGGGCTATTCGCCTTATTTGCAGACAATAACATCTATGCCATTATGGCTGTCTATGTCCTGCTCAGCGTTGGCTTCTCTTCCCTGACCACCAGCGTGTCCAATGAATTGTCAGGCAATCTGACCATGGATCAGGTGGGCGCAGGTATGGGGCTGTTCCAACTCAGTCAGTTCTTCAGCGGTGCTTTCAGTGTTGCTGTTACCGGCGTAGCATTAACGGCGATGCAAAACATGCCACTGTCCTCAGCGTATACCAATATTTTCTGGGGCATGACTGTGGTCGCACTGGCATCCGTTATTTTCTCTCAGGTGTATCTGAGAATGCAGTCACGGAAAGTCACGAAAACAAGTCATCAGATCTAACATATAACTAACCAAAAGAAGTCAGCAAGGGACCCTCGGGTTCTGAACCTGGCTTTTTTTCTACCTATTTTCTATGCATGATGCATGTGTCAGCTGCCCTCTTCCACTAACACAAAAAAGCCCCAAGGATGCGTTCATCACGCTCCTCGGGGCTATTATTTATGGTTGACCAACTTCTCTATTCTTCTACACTGAGTATACTATTCAAACAGGTCCAAACGAAGACGTTTCAGACTTGTATGTTTGATGTACCACTGGCCGTCGATTTTGACAAAAGTTTCGTGGTAGTGCCCAAATCCGTGGAAGGATTTGTTCTCATTGCCCTCGGGGAACGTGACCCAATCTTCCATTGGGGAGATGACCTTTGCTTCGTTCTCAGATACAAATTCAACTTCGGCGCTATGAACATGATGTACGGTTACGGCAACATCCACCAGATCATGGAATACTTGTACGATCGTATCACGGCCTGTTAATACCGGAATTGGATTGCCTTCAGTGCTGAAATCGGCCACTGCATCCGGAGCAAACACATCACCCAAGGTATCCCACTGCTTCGTATCAATATAGCGGCAATAACGCGCCTTGGTATTCCGAATGTTTTCAAGCGCGAGCAATTGTTCCAGTCCTGTGATCGTTGATTGGCTCATGTGTTGTCCCTCCAGAGATGTAATATGTGATGTAAGATTAGGATCATGTATGTATGCATACTATACCTTCCTTATTGTACCATTCGCCTTCTATTAGGTACAACGATACAAAAAAATCTTTCCTTACCTCTCACGAGGTTGGGGAAAGATCTGGATATACCTATGTGGCAGACGAGTTAACATCGTCGATTGAAACTTCACTTCTAGTGCAAGTTACAAGGAATGTGCACCCTTCATCTGGGAAGCCAGTTCTGACATTTTTTTATTGTTCAAAAAACTTTCCATCTCTTCTTCCGCCTGCACCATCACCTGCTGGATCAAACAGCCTGCGTTATGATTCTGGGAACATTCGAACAGGGACGCCTGACCTTCAATCGCATGAATGATCTCCAGGAAAGAAGGATCCGGATTTTTACGACTAAGCCGGTAGCCACCATTGGCGCCAGAAGTTGATTCGATCATGCCCGCCTTAACCAATTTGGTCAATATTTTGGACAGATAGGTTGGGGATACCTTCTGCAATTCTGCAAGTTGGTGTACACTAACCAGCTGTTCGGGGGCAGTACTTACAAGATGAAGCATCGTATGCAAAGCATAATTTGTCGCTTTTGAATATTTCATGAGGGCACCTCATTATACACGGATTTAATTTATCCATAATAGACTTGATTGAGCTCTGTGTCAAACCACTATACCTCAAGCACTGGCAACATCGAAAGGATACGGGTTAATTGTGATACAATCCGCGGTAATCCGTAGGTGTCATCCCCTCATGGGCCATGAACTGGCGGTTAAAATAACTGGCATTGGGATACCCCGCTTCCTCCGCGATTTGTCCAATGTTGGCCGTAGGCCGTTCGAGTAACCATTGCTTCGCCATCTGTAGTCGTGAACGAGTGATAAACTCCATGGGCGTCATCTCCACAGCACTCTTGAACATTTTGCAAAAGTAATACGAACTCACACCTGCGAGATCCGCCCAGTCCTGCAACAGGAAAGGTTGACAGGCCTCCTGCTGCATCTGTGGAAGAAGTGCAAGAACCCGATTCTCCGCCTTACTTGTGGTACGTGTGCTCTTTAAAGGTACTGCATGCTGCACGAACTCGGCAAGTACGGCATAGGTCAGTGTGGATAGCTGAGCTGGACGCAACATGGTGTTCTGTTCCGCTTCAGTGAGCAAGGCCAGATGAGCCTCTTCCCAAGAGCTGCGTTGCCGCAGTGTCCACAATAGATTGCGATGTAACCCCCGCTCGATCATATAATCATGCAGACGTTCACCGTAAAAATGAACCCATCGTACATCCCATGGATCATCTTCACTACTATAATAATGTTGCCGCTGCTGCGGGAAATAGAGAAACGCCTGACCTGCGCGAAGCTCATGTACCACCCCGTCCACTTCCACATATCCCTTGCCCGAAGCGACGTAGTGAATATTAAAATTGTTCAGTGCGCCGGCCTCACGCAACACGGCATGCTGGACGTGGTCCATATAATGTCCAACGGACTCGGGATAACAAAAATATGGAATATCCTGCAGGGTAAGCAATACGGTTTGTCTCATCATAGCCGGTTCTCCTTGATCAACAATATTGTGTTAACTAACTTCAATATATTATCATTTTAATTCATTGATCTATTCTTTATAATCACAATATACATTCATAAACGGGAGGATACAACACATGAATTCAGTTCAAAAATTGCGTTGGGGCATTCTTGGTAGCGCTAGCATTGCTGTGGAATCCGTCATTCCAGGCCTGCAACAATCCGAGTTAAATGAAGTAACCGCGATTGCCAGTCGAGACGAAGATAAAGCCAAACAGACGGCCGAGAAACTTGGGATCGACAAGGCTTATGGCAGTTATGAAGCTTTGCTCGCTGATGATTCCATCGATGCCGTATATATCCCACTGCCGAATCATCTTCATCGAGAATGGACGATCCGGGCTGCTGAAGCAGGCAAACATATTTTGTGCGAGAAACCACTGGCTCTGACAGAACAGGAAGCTCAGGAGATGGTTCAAGCTTGTGAAGATGCAGGTGTGCATCTGGCTGAAGCATTCATGTACCGCCATCACCCACGATATGAGCAGATTCGGGATATCATTGCCAGCGGTGAGATTGGTGAGATTCGTGGTATGCACAGCACATTTTCATTTAATAACTCCAATGCATCCGGCAATGTCCGCTTTCGGCGGGATTGGGGCGGAGGTGCACTGTATGATATCGGATGTTATTCCATCAGCGTAGCACGCCTGCTGCTTGGTCAAGAACCAAGTGCAGCCACTGTTATTGGCATGTTCTCCCCAGAGCATGATCAGGTCGATATGATGGCTTCCGGACTGCTGGAATTCGATAATCACGTTGGCGTGACGTTTGACAGCAGCATGTGGGCAGCCTTCCGCAATACGCTGGAAGTATTGGGATCCGACGGTATTATTGAAGTCCCTTCGGCATTTATCAGCGGACAGGACCGCAGTTCCAACTTCTATGTAACGGCTGGTGGTGAACGCAGAGAGATTGAAGTCCCGCAAGTGAACCACTACTCTCTACAGGGAGATGATATGGCACGTGCTGTACTTCAGGGCAAGGATCTGCGCTTCGCCCCTTCCGATGCGGTAGCTAATATGAAAGTACTGGAAGCTTGCCTTCGTTCAGCGGAAGAACGTACACGAATTACACTATAATTGAGAGGATGAACTGACTTATGGAATATATCGAAATTGCTGGTGCAGGTAAACGTGTCTCCAGATTGATTAAAGGAACCGATTATTTCGTGCATAATGCCTACGATAAAGCAGCTACGAACATGGATGCTTTTCTGTCGATTGGCGGTAACACTGTAGATACAGCTCATATCTATTGTGGTGGACAGAGTGAAGAAGTCCTTGGTCGTTACATGAAAGAACGTGGTAACCGCGACCAGATCGTCATTCTCACCAAAGGCGCGCATCATGACCAGAATGGGCCACGTGTGAACGCTGATGCCATCCGCAGTGACTTGATGGAAAGTCTGGAGCGTCTTCAGACAGATCACGTAGAGATGTATGCCTTGCACCGCGATGATCCAAACACCCCTGTGAGTGTTATTCTTGAAGCACTGAACGAACATATTAACTCTGGCAAAATCGGAGCCATCGGTGCTTCCAACTGGACTTGGCAACGTTTAGAAGAAGCCAATGCGTACGCTGCGGCTAATGGCCTGAAGGGCTTCACCTTCAGCAGTCCGAATCTCAGTCTCGCTAAAGCAAACGAGCCTTTCTGGGAAGGCTGTGTGTCAGCAGATGCAGAGACGCTCGCATGGCATGATCAAACCAAGTTGCCATTACTGTCCTGGTCTTCCCAAGCACGTGGTTTCTTCACTGGAAGATTCACACCTGAAGTTCGGGATAACGAAGATCTGGTGCGTGTATTCTACAGTGATGGCAACTGGGAACGGTTGCGTCGGGCTGAACAATTGGCTAATTCGAAGAAAACATCACCCATTCAGATTGCACTCGCTTATGTATTGAATCAGACGTTCCCAACCTGTGCCCTGATCGGTGCCCAGAATCAGGCGGAGCTGCTGTCCTGTGACGAAGGGTCCCGCATCACGCTGACTCCTGCTGAAATCGCATGGTTGGATCTGGGCAGTGATGTACCGGCTGGCATCTAAAGAAAATTAATCATTCATCAACAAATACAGAAGGACTTACCCCAGAGCACATCTCTGAAGGTAAGTCCTTTATATCATAGATTAAGCCATATAGAACGTTAGAAATTGCACTGTCATTCAGTTGGATTACAGTTTAACGATCTGACCTGTTTTCTCGGATTCGAATGCTGCCAAGATCACTTGCAGGGAACGCAAGCCCTCTTCCCCTGAAATCGCTGGAGGTGTTTGAGTGACAATCGACTCTACAAATGCGTCAATTACACCACTCGGCACTTGTTTCTCGTTGGTAGCCATGGCACCAACTTTGTACGTCTCAACTGTACCATTGGTCAGCTCAACGATAACTTCATCGCCTTCCACTGTTCCGATCTTCATAACACCATTCTCACACCACAGCACTGTACTGTTGTCTCCAGCTCTGTATTGTGTCCAGCTCGCTACGAGGGTTCCGATCGCTCCGCTCTTCATACGCAGCAAGCAAGTTGCGTTATCGTCAACTTTAGTGCCTTCCTTGTGCAGTGTGCTGATGAAACCAGCCACTTCAGATACTTCATCATTCAGCAGATAACGGATGAAGTCGGATTTGTGCACGCCCAGATCGCCCATTGCGCCCATAATCGCTTCTTCTTTACGGAAGAACCAGCTTTCAGCTCCGTCCACACTCCATCCTTCCGGACCCGGGTGACCAAACGATGTACGGAAATTCAGGACTTTACCGAGTTTGCCAGATTCGAGAATTTCTTTTGCTTTTACGTGAGGAGGCATCAAACGCTGGTTGTGTCCAACCATCAAATACACGCCATTTTTCTTGGCAGCTTCGATCATTTGCTCGCCTTCTTCAGTGGATACTGCCATTGGTTTCTCAACCAATACATGCTTGCCTGCATTTGCAGCAGCAATCGCCATTGGCGCATGCAGATAGTTTGGTGTACACACACTAACGGCATCCACCGTTTCGTTTGCAAGCAATTCTTCGTAACTGGAATACGCTTTACCGCCGTAAGTCTCGGCCATCTTCTCCGCACGCTCCACAACCGGATCGGCAAAAGCGACAAGTTCTACGTTCTCATTGGCAGCGTACTCTGGAATATGTCTGCGCTCGGCAATGGCTCCACAGCCGAATACAGCAACTTTAATTTTACTCATGTACATAAGTCTCCTTTGACAAATAGATTAGCATTTTTCATGGTTCGATGATCCATTAGAATTGGTTCAGGTAGTTTTCTTTCAACCAGTTGTAGCTGTTGGATACGCTCTCAAGTGGAGGATTCTGACATACGTCTTGTTCCACGATCAGCCATTCCACGCCTGCATTCGTAGCGCCTTCAATAACAGCTGGCAGGTCAACCGAACCTTGTCCCAATTCCAGTGTTTTCATCTGGCCCTGTTCGTCTTTGCTGAAGTCCTTCAGATGAAGCAGCGGCAAGCGACCCGCATATTGTTTAATATACTCGATCGGATTTTGTCCCGCAAATTGTACCCAACATACGTCCATTTCCACTTTTACCGCTTCCGGTGATGTTTGAGCGAACATGGCGTCAAAGGCATTGGCATCGCCAACCTGGCCGTGGAATTCAAAGTCATGGTTATGGTATCCGAAGATCAACCCTTGTTTCGCTGCTTCAGCTCCATATTGTTGTAACTCAGCGAATAGCTTGGTCCAACCTTCTGCATTCTCAGGACGATCTTCTGGCATCAGGTAAGGGCAAATGATATATTGTGCACCAATTGTTTTTAGGTAATCGATTTGTTTTTGCAAGTCTTCGCGCATTGCATGTAGTGAAACGTGGCTGCTGAATCCTTTCAGTCCAAGTTCATCTAGTAGCGCTTTCATTTCCTCAGCTGGAATATCGCCATATCCGGCAAACTCCACACCTTCATATCCAAGGGCCGCTACCTTACGCAACGTACCACGAAAATCTGCTGCAGTTTCATCACGGAGTGTAAACAATTGCAAACCAATATTAAGTTTTTTCATGTAGGATACACCTCTGTTCTCAAATTTGCTTTCATTGCTCTATCTGGTATCATCCTAACGCAAAACAGGCTAGAATGAACATATACAATATAGTCAGAACATGAACTATCTGATCAAATTTTATTTCCATCATTTTGCATCAATTGAATGTAGCCCATTTGAATGCATGCAGGATGTACATATTGGGGGATTTTATCTTTGGATACGTTAGAGACATCTGTACTGATCTGTGACTACTCATACCACTATAAGGCGTTCACTCATAATATGAAGGGCGAGTTGCAAACCTATCTGTTCCGTCTGCAGACCGAAGGCTCGTGCAAAGTGTATGTACAGGATGAAGAATTCAGGATGACTAGCGGGGATTTGCTGCTCTTAAAGCCTGGTGACGACTATCATCTCGTGGTCGATGAACCACATAAGGAAGGACGCTTGTCTAGCGGAGATTATTATCTGTTCTGCGAGGGCAGCTGGATCGAGAACTGGTGGAAACGGCAGCATCGATCTACCGTGAGCCGGATTGGACTTGATGACAAGCTCATCAGCCTGTGGAGAAATATGTTACTTGAGAAACGTCGCGGACCTCTTGAGGAAAATGCGGAGCTAAAGGATGCGTTACTACGCGGATTATGTCTTTATATCGACCGGGCAATTAAAGAAAATATTCAGACCGATCGGGCAGTTTCCTCTGCGCTGAAGTTAAAACGTTTTATTGAGGAGCATGCCACGGTTACGTTCAAGCTTGATGAAGCGGCTCGTTATGCGGGCCTCAGCCTGTCACGTGCAGTTCGTTTATTTAAGGAGCACTACAATCAGACCATGATTCAATATGCGATTGAGATCCGTCTGAATGCGGCGCTGGAACGAATGAAATACAGTGAAATGACACTGGAGCATATTGCCGAATCCTGCGGTTTTGCAAGTTACTCCTATTTCCACCGGGTATTCCGGGCGCACTTCGGTGTATCTCCGGCGGAATATCTCAAATCCAAGCAGCATGAGCCTATCGATGATCTGGAGCATGTATGAGGATGCTATATAAGAAAAACTCACACTTCAGGAAACGATAGATACAAATAACACCTTGGTCAATACACGCATATCGTGTCTGCCCAAGGTGTTATTTATATTTAAAGAATGCCTATTGGTTCGCTATCCACAAATAACGTTTGAGCGTCCAATCATGGCTTGCAGTTTAAGGCTCGCATCAGCGATTATCACCTTTGTTACGGAAATAGTTGTGAAGGAATTCTTTTGCCCGCTCCGATTTAGGGTGATTGAAGACCTCATCCGGAGTCCCTTCTTCAACAATTTTCCCTTTATCCAAAAAGAGAACTTTATTCGCTACTTCATATACAAAACTCATCTCGTGTGAAACGAGGAGCATCGTTTGACCGGTAGCCGCTGTTCTTTTGATGGTTTGCAGTACCTCACCCACAAGTTCGGGATCGAGAGCAGAGGTTGGCTCGTCCAGCAACAACAGTTTAGGTTTCATGGCAAGAGCACGAGCGATCCCGACACGTTGCTGTTGGCCTCCAGATAAGTGTTTCGGATAATAATGACTCCGTTCCGAAAGCCCTACTTGTTCCAACTGCTCTTTGGCAAGTTGCGTAGCTTCACGATCATTCATTTTTTTGACGATCTTTAAGCCTTCTTTGACATTATCCAGCGCAGTTCGATGTTGAAATAGATTGAAGTGCTGAAAAACCATCGCCGTTTGTTTCCGGAGCTCCAGCCGCTCTTTATTAGTGATCGTACTAAAATCAATCTTGAACCCTTCGAGATCCAGCGTACCTCGATCCGCTGTTTCCAGACAGTTCAGCGCACGCAAAAAGGTAGACTTCCCCGCACCAGACGAACCAATTAGAGCCACGACATCTCCCTTTTCAATCTCAACTGAAAGATCGTCAAGGATTAAATTGCTGTGAAAGGACTTGGACAAATGGTTTACCTTGATCATCAGATGCCCCTCCTTCCCCAATTAAACCAACCGCCTCCGTTGATCGTTTGTTGAACCGGGTCTGGAATGGAGAATCTCTTCTCCAGATATCGAAGAATTTGTTCAATGATAATCGTCATGACCCAATAGATAATTGCAAGAGCGAGATAGACTTCAAAAAATCTAAACGTGCTTCCGGCAATAATTTTCCCTTGTGCTGTCATTTCAATAACTCCGGCAACAAACGCCAAGGACGTTCCCTTTAACAAACCAATCAATGCATTTCCAAGCGGTGGAATCGCAACGACAAGCGCTTCAGGAACGATGACTCTTCTCAAAACTTGAAGATAGGTCATCCCCAGCGATTCAGCAGCCTCAATCTGCCCTTTGTTCACCGATTGTAGAGCAGCACGAATCGTTTCCGAATTGTAGGCAGCTTCATTAAATGCGAAAGTAACCAAAACAAAAAGCATAGCAGGCACAGCATTAATGTTGTAGTCTGTCCCGTACTGTTGATTAATGAATTTTAATAACAACGGAATCCCGTTATAGGTTAGATACAACTGTACAATAATTGGTGTTCCTCGTATAAACGAGATAAAGACAGTGACAAGCTGACTCAGAACAGGGACTTTTTTCATGCGAATAATCGCAAATAACAAAGCAAAAACAAGACCAAAGATCATTGAAATAGCAGTGATTTGCAGACTCACAGGAAGAACCTCTAACAGACGAGGAATTGATGTGAACACCGCGTTGATATCAAAAATCTCTCCCATGAAGTTTACATTCCTTCCACGTTCATTTTCCACAGACCGTCAAAGTGGAATTACTTCCACTCTTTAACGGTTATACGTTCGCCTTGGCGTACGATTTCGGTATTATATCTGTCCTTACTCACTGTATTCAGCCTATCAAGCAAAGACGATGTAGCCTCTTCAGATGCGAGCACAGGCAACCCCCGCTTGGTCACGGTTGAATGAGTCAGCTGGAGATCAATCGGGATCAATTCATAATCAAACCTCTGCTGCTCCACATCGAGATCAAATGAGATTACAAAGTTCTCCGAGAACTTCCGATCACTGTAGAAGCCCTGCCAGTTCCCTTCACTGTCTTTTGTTCTGTTCTTGTGCAGTGTAGACGGAGACTCGTTCTCTTCATAACCATAGGCAGTGAACATTTCCGGAGAAACAATCGATTCTCCTGCCTCAAATTCCATTAGCAAGCTGCCAATGTTGTAGAAAATCGGCTGTCCCTGGTAAAGTTCTACACCTCTAGTGAAGTGGGCACCATGTCCGAATACACAATGAGCTCCTGCATCCACAGCTCCACGAGCAAAACTTTCGATAAATTCAGCAGGATAATCGGAATACCAGTCTTCATTCTCTCCCTCATGCGTATGCAGGTTGACAAAAACAAAATCACTGCGCTCTTTAGCGTCACGAATGGTCTCAAAGATGCCCTGTTGATCCTGTTCATGCGCTATCGTTTTGACACGCGGGTTCTCGCCTTTTTCAAAGGTCAGATACCCTTCAAACAACGATCCGAACTCATAATGATTCTCAGACTTGCTCTTAAACGTCTCAATCCGTTTTCCTACTTCCATGCTTGCGGCGATACCGATTCGTTCACTGATACCCTGCAGAGCCTCGAAGTCCTGATCGTCAACCACGTACGTGCGTGACCACCGTAGCGGATTCAGACCTGGACGTGCGGGAACGCCATTCCCCGGATTGGATGCGGCGAAAACTTCGCTTCGTGTCACACCTATCGTAATGATAGCAATTCGTCCATCTGCTGTATCAATAAAAACCGGCTTGCGTGCATCATGCAGACTCATGCCCACCCCAAGAGGAATCAGCCCGCGTTGCTCCGCTTCCTCAAGTGTGTCCGTAAGTCCTTCTATTCCATAGTCACCGGTATGGTTGTTGGCAAAGCCGACATAACGAATGTTCAAACGTCCGAATTCATCCAGTGTATTGGGACGTACACTCGTCTGATAACCCCGGCCTGCCGCCGGAGCTGTATGTTTTCGCGGGGTGACAAATTCCGCATTGGTAAAGACCTCATCTGCTCCCTTTAACAGGGACAACAGATTCGGGTCCATGGTTTTATCTACATTACGACTGGAAAATAACGCATCCCCTGTAACGATAAATTTCATGCCATCACCTTTTCCTATTCCATTAGTTCTTTCTTAGGCAAATAATCGCCACCAAGTTGTTCTTCACTAATTTTCAGCAACGTTCCATCGTTGTACATTTCTTTGATTCTCTTATTAACTGCATCCAATAGTGTGCTGTCAGCAGATTTGGAGAACAGGATATAGGAGCCTGGATCGCTATTTTCAGTAGAGAAAGGAACTACTTTCAAATTGGTAAAGCCATGCTCTTTAATTGCCTTTTCAGCAGAAACGCGAGAAATAATTCTTACATCGTATCGTCCTGCTTCAATACCTTCAAACTGCTTGACGAAGTTTTCTTCGGTGTACATAATTTCCGCTTTGGCATCCGCGTGTTCCGCATTATAATTTTCAAGTAACGTAGCGCCGGAATTCCCTACTTCAGTCACGGCTTTGTAGCCCTTGAGATCTTCTATCGATTTAAGTGTATTATCGTCCTTGCGAACAACAAACACATTTGCATTTTCAATGATGGGCAAAGAGAAATCATATTTATTGCGTCTTTCTGCGTTGGAGCTGAAATTATTTGCGCCCAATTGGAAACGTCCATTATCAAGGCCTGTCAAAATGCCTTCAAATTCAATAGCTTGTACTTCCAACTTATATTCAGGAAGGCCTTCAAAAACAGCTTTCATGACTTCAACATCGTATCCCGTCAATTGGCCGTCCTTATCATAACTGAACGGATTGCTAACTCCACTCGTGCCAGCTACAATCGTCTTTTGCCCTGGTGTTGAACCGGATTCTGCTCCTGAGCCTGTCTCATTTTTGTTTCCACAACCCGCAATGACAACCCCTAACAATAATACAAAAACAACCGGCAAAAATTTCTTTTTCATTTTAACTGCCCCCTCGTTTATCAACGGAAAAAATACGATGTCCAACTTAACATAGTAATTTAGTATGAAATGTATTATGTCACGCTATATATACTGTGTCAAGGTAAACCGTTAATGGATTACTGAAACTACCAATGCCGATCAAGGAGCAAGAGATCACCCTTCTGATCATTCATATTTTCCTTGCTGATCTTTGTCATTTTGTCATTCCAAATGTGATGTTTTATCAAATATCGGAACAATACATTGGTATTATTAATTTAATGAGAAGTTATCATACTTTCCTGAACAAAATAAATAGCTAAACCAATAACTTGATTCCTCTATGACTAAAAATGACATAAACTAAGGATATACATAATTACAGTCATTGCCTTAGCTTATTATCCTTGTACTGGAGCGCGATCAGAATGAACTCTAAACGCAAAGTCCTCATCATCGAGGATGAATCAGATATTTCGCGCATTCTGCGAGATTATTTAACCAAAAATCAATATGAAGCCGCCGTGGCAGCCACTGGACAAGATGGACTTCAGATTATGGAGCTTATTCAACCAGACTATATCATTCTGGACATTATGCTTCCGGACATGGACGGGATCGAGGTCTGTCGAGAGATCAGAAGGCGCAACAATATCCCCATCCTCATTCTAAGTGCCAGAGGCAGTGATACCGATAAGGTACTTGGTCTTGGCTTTGGAGCAGACGACTATATGACCAAGCCCTTCTCGTTGAGCGAATTGTTAGCAAGGATTAATGCCCACTTCAGGCGTTATGACAGCATGACATCCGTTGGAGACAGAACAGATCTGCTGCATCTTGGAAACCTGGTGATTGATAAAAAAGCCTATAAAGTTACATTAAACGGATCGGAAGTTTCTCTGTCTGCCAAGGAATTCGAATTACTTCATTACTTGGCAAGCCATAAGAATCAGGTATTCTCCAAAGCCCAGTTGCTCGACGCCATCTGGGGATATGCAACCTACGGTGATGAAAATACCGTAACCGTATACATTCGCAGACTGCGTGAAAAAATTGAGGCAGATGCCTCGCATCCGACCGTTCTGAAGACGGTATGGGGTGTCGGTTACAAATTCAATTACGAATAAGTGAGATTGGAGGCACCCACATGTCATTGAACAGCTGGTCCAAACGCTGGTTGTTAACAACACTTGGGCTTCTCATTATTATCGTTTTAAGTATCCTTGTACTGTCGATGATACTGTTACAAGATCGAAATTCAGGCGAATCCAATCTGTCCTTGAATCAGGTTCGACTCAAGGTCAATCCGATCTTACTCGCTTTGGAGCAAAATTATCAGCATCTTAATGAACAAAATATTCGTGAAGACATACGTTCCACCGCAAGAGAGACCGGGGTTCTGCTTACCTATCTAAACTTGGATGGAAAAGTCATTCTGTCCTCCGACCCCACCTCTGAAGGGACGCAAGTTAATCTGCGTACAGCTCTTCATTATGATCTGCATCATGCCACTCAGGCCGCGGATGGTAACGATTTGCTTGATATGGCGTTTCCTGTGATGGACGGACCCACGGGAAGTCAGATCGGCAATGCCATCTTTTCCATCCCCCAAGCCATGGTTACGGTTCAGCAATCGATGACTTTTCCGGTTATATTGATTAGCGCACTCATGCTCCTGTCACTGATTCTGAGCTTATTTCTATTCTGGATGAAACGAAAACTGGACAAACACCTGCTCTCTCCCATCCATCAATTGAAGCAACATGCGGAATCCATGCTTAAAGGCAATTATGAAGAAAAAATCCAGTACAACCGGAACGATGAATTGCTCGAAGTATATGCCATGTTTGATCTAATGCGCACGGAGATTAAACATATGAGCGAGCAGCGTATTCAGCAGAAACAAGCACAAAAAGAACTCATCACCAATATATCTCATGACATTAAAACACCAATTACCACGATAAAAGCATACATAGAAGCTATTGAGGAAGGACTAGGCAACGATCAGGAGACGCTGATGGAATATATGGGAGTGATGCGAACCCATACGGATAAAACAGCCCGCCTTGTGGAGGATCTGCTGGTTCATGCACTTCAGGAATTGGGGCAAATTTCGGTGGAAACCCGTGAGTTGTACAGTGGGCCTATACTGGAGACGATGTTGAAACCTATTGAACATGTTGTCCTAACAAAGGGGCTTATCTATAAAGGACCCAACTACATCCCCAATGTGTTAATCGCTATCGACCCCACTCGAATTGAACAGGTGATCTCCAATCTTGCCGCCAATGCCCTCAAGCATACAGCTCCAGGAGACACGATACGTATAGATATGGAACTGGAATCTGAGCATTTGAATGTGACGATTGCCGATTCAGGTCAGGGAATACGTGTACAGGACATGCCGTTTGTTTTTCAGCGTTACTTCAGAGGCCAGGCGAGTCATGCAGAACAACGTGTTCAGGAAGGTACAGGGCTGGGCCTTTCTATCTGCCAAAGCATTATTGAAGCACATGGAGGCCATATTTCCTTTACTAGTAAAGAAGGACAAGGTACAACCTTCCGGTTCTATCTGCCGATCTGCTGAGCCCACACTCAACAGCTGTAATACTTTATTCATAATTTGATAAGGCTTCCTCAACATCCCTCCTCTAGAATAAATCCTATATTGCACTCGGGAGTGATTCGACTTGTCCAAAAAGGTGATTATCCGTGCACAGAATATGTGCAAAACGTACAACAGCGGAAGTGAGCAACATCATGCCATCCGTAATGTTGATCTCGATATCTATGAAGGGGAATTCACGGTCATCATGGGTAACTCTGGCTCTGGCAAATCAACTCTCCTATATCTGCTAAGCGGACTAGATCAGATCACAGCAGGTGAGGTCTATTTTCGCAACCAACGGATTGACGTTTATAGTGAACGGGAAATGTCCGACTTCCGCACCCGCCGGATTGGTTATATCTATCAGAGCATTAATCTGGTCCCAGACCTTTCCATCAAAGAGAACATTGCTTTACCGGGATATATCGCTGGAAACAAAACGAAGGACATCCAATCCCGCGCTGCTGAGCTGATGAATGCCATGGATATTGATGAACAGCGTAACCGCCTCCCCTCCCAAACTTCTGGAGGACAACAGCAGCGAGCTGCCATTGCACGGGCTTTGATCAATTCACCGGATATCATTTTTGCGGATGAACCGACCGGAAGCCTGAATATGGAACACGGCACAGCTGTTCTCGATATCCTTACAGACCTCAACCGGAAAGGACAGTCCGTTGTGATGGTGACGCATGATATCAAAGCCGCCTGTCGGGCAGATCGCCTGATCTACATTTTGGATGGCAAGATTGGCGGAATCCTTGAGTTTGACACCTATGACGAACATCAAATTCAGGATCGTGAAGCGATTATCTTCGCTTTGGTTACGGGGAAGGAATAACGATGGCAGTCATATTTAAACTTAGCTTGTCGTATCTGAGTAGGAACAAAATACAAAATGCGCTGATTGCGCTGCTCCTGCTTCTCTCGACACTTCTTGTATCTACAGCTATTGTCATTCTGGCGAACACAGGCAATCAGTTTTATGAAATGCATACCCGAACCCATGGATCTCATCAGATCCTGACGTTTGAAAAAGGACTGAATGACCCTGACGCTTTGCACAACTGGTGGGCTTCTCAGGATGGAGTTCAGGTGTCCCCTTTGCTAACGTATCGTACATTGTCAGGCATCATTTTGAATGAAACTCACATCCCTAACATCTACCTGTACATGTTTAATACGCCTCCGCCGCCATGGGCTGTGGATGAACTAATTTTCTCAAGCGGGACGCCCGACACAGTTCCCGAACAAGGCTCTGTCTGGATTCCAACGTCCATGGCGAATGCTTATCATATTTCCGTAGGTGATACCATCGGCTTCAAAACCGGCTCAAGCACACTCGAATTGAATGTATCGGGCATTGTCATCGATGTACCATACGGGGCACCATTCTCCAATACAGCACGGGTCTGGATGAACCCTACCAATTATCAACATGATCTCGCGACACTTGCTGGCAACGAGAATCGTATGATGGGCATCCATTTTAACGATTACAGTATGAATTCGGTGTATTGGGAGCGGTACAATCGTGAGACAGGTATTCCGTTTCTGGAATCCAAAATGGAGTTCGAGGCCATTGCCTCTTTCTATCTGATCATCAATCAGGTTATTGGATTTATCATGATATTCATGGGTGTTGTCATGCTCTCTATTGCCCTGATGACCATCGGGTTTACGATTGCGGATGCCATCCTGGCCAATTACAGAACGATAGGAATCCTCAAATCACTAGGTCTGACTTCCCGAAAAACGATAGGCACCTATGTTATTCAATATGCATTGTTATCCATCGTAGCCATTATCCCAGGACTTGCACTCAGTATATGGATATCCAAATGGATCATTAATATTTCTGTATCCTCTCTTCGAGTGGGGAATCAGAACATTCCAGTCCAAGGATTGGATGCGGCCATACTGGCCGGCGTACTACTATTTACTCTAGTGATTCTGTTCACTGTGTTATATGCCAAAAAGGCACGCAGCATACAGCCCGTGCAGGCTATTCGTTATGGTATGTCGGAGACTGATCATAGCCGGATGGCTGGGAAAATGAATTCGCCATGGGCGCACTGGATCGGATTTACACGACTGCCTGTCACCGCCGTACTTGGATTCAGACATGTGTTCAAAAACACCAAAAGCTCTGTTCTAACACTCCTGCTAGCCACCATGGCTTCCTCCGTACTTGTTCTGGGTTATGTTCTGCTGACCAGTATAACCGGAATTGAACAGACCGCAGCTAAATGGGGGTATGACAATGCCAATATCGCAGCAGTAGTCGTGAACAAAGGTAACTTTCCAAAGACTGAATTGAAACAAACGTTAGAAGAGGATACAAGGATTAGCAATGCAGGCTGGCAAGGGAACACAACGGGTGTAATTAGCCCGGAGTCTTCTGCAACAGTGAAGGGCCAATCCCTCAGTCTCAACTTGAGTGTACTGGACGGGAGTTATCAGGAACTTGGATTCGAAACGTTAAAAGGGGTTAACCCACAACATGCGAATGAAATTGCCATTGGTGTAAGTATACCCAAAACATCAAATAAAGATCTCGGTGATCTTATCGATATCTATATTGAAGGAGAAAAGCGTACATTCCTCATCACAGGCATCTATCAGGCTATCGCCAACATGTCTGTTTCAGGCAGAATCACCATTGATGCCATGAGAAGTGTGAACCCCGGTTATAGTGAATTTGATGTTATCTTCATCAATGTGAACGATATGGCACAAGCGGGTAAGGTTGCCTCTGAATTAAATGAGCAATTTAAAGATTTTGCTTCGGTAGTCACTCAGAAGACTTTGCTTGATTCGGTTTACGCGGAAGCCGCTAACATCCTGATCTATCCGATGAGCCTGATCGGATTGCTGTTTATCATTGTGACGTTCATCATTATTTTCAGTACCTGTAGAATCAATATCCGTAAAGAAAGCAGAACGTACGGGATATACAAATCGCTGGGAATGACATCCCGCCAAATCCGGTTGTCGCTCACCATGGGAATGTTCATACTGTCCTCCGTGGGAGCCATACTGGGTATTTTCGTCGGCGTATATCTGCTGCCTCTTCTACTCGAAATGATCCTTTCCGGTTATGGTATCGTACAACTTCCACTGATCCTGCATTGGGGTGGAATGGTACTGTTCACCTGTCTAAGCATCATTGCAGCCAGCCTTGGATCGTGGTTCTCTTCGAGAATCATTCGGGAAGCATCGCCACGTATGCTGGTTATCGAATAATGTAATCAGAATGCCTAACACAATAAAACAAGCCCTTCCATACCTCTATAGGATGTGGAAGGGCTTGTTATCATGATATGAACTATTTCCGCCATTTCTTCGCAAGCGCACCAATCTGATGTGGCGTAGTACGGCAGCAGCCGCCAATAATTTGCGCGCCCGCAGCAACCCACTGCTCCGAAGCATCACTCATGCTGCCACAAGTACCCTGTCCGCTCCACGTCTTCGTTGCTGCATCATACGTCTCTCCCGAGTTCGGATACACAATAACAGGTTTATCGCTGGTACGGCGCAAAATACCCACTGCTTCCGTTACCACTTCCATCGGAGCACAGTTCAGGCCAATCGCCGCAATCTGCGGCTCGGAGCCAAACGTCTGTGCACATACCTCAAGTGGCGTACCCTCGCTGATGCTTGTCCCGTCTTTTAAAGAAAAGGATAGCCAAGCATACGCATGAGGAAACTCCTTCAGTAAATCAACCAGCACTTGTGCTTCCTGCAAGGAAGGAATCGTCTCAAACGCAAGAATATCAGCACCTGCTTCAATCAGCGCCGCCATACGCGGACGGTGAAATGCGACAAGCGTCTCATCCGACACGGCGTAATGTCCCACATACTCTGATCCATCCGCCAGATAGGCGCCGTACGGCCCAACGGACCCGGCAATAATTGGACGTGGACGAAGACAATCTCCTTCGTGATCTACTGTACGTTCTGTTATTTGCTCCTCATTCTCCACCGTCTCGGCACGTACCGAAGGAGCTTCTACAAGCTGACCTGTTGAGCTTTCTCTCCCTACTAAATCACTCTGCACTTCCGCCCATACGGCATCTCTCGCCTGAGCAGCCAACTCCACCGTCTTGCGGATCAGCTCAAGTGCTGCCTGTTCATCGATTCCTCTCTTGCGGAAGCCATCCACCGTCGCCTGATAACTGGATGTAATCGCACAGTCGGCTCCTGCTCGAAAATAATCTGCATGGACCTGAACAATAACATCCGGATTCTCAAGCAACACACGAGCAGACCATAGTGGATCATCGAGATCACATCCATGCTGTTCGAGTTCCGTAGCCAACGCTCCATCCAGAATCATGACTGGATGTTCACGCAGGATCTGTTCTATGGGGTTAGTCTGTTGTGCTTGCGTCATGTACTTTTCCTCTTTTCTTATTCACACGTTCTGTCAGATAATAAGCAGCGTAACATAATGCGATAAACGGAACCCCACAATACAGAGCAATTCGCTGTGTCGGGTCAAAGGCAATACCTATGCATGAAGCCAGACATAATATAAATGAAACAATTGGTACCACCGGATACAGTGGTGTGCGGTAGACCAGATCTTTGACCGCATGTCCTTTCCGGATATATTGTCTGCGGAACATGTATTGGGAAGCGCTGATGCTCATCCATACCGCAACGACAGCCAGACCTGAAATGGAAACCAGCGTAATATACACCGTACCTGGCGCAATAATACTGGACAGCAATGCCAGCGCACCACCCACCATACTAATCAGAAGTGCATTCAGCGGTACTCCGCTTTTGGTCAATTTGGCAAACCACGGAGAGATCGTTCTTTTGTCAGCCAGAGACCAGAGCATCCGTGAAGAAGCATATAGGCCTGAATTGGCAGCAGAGAGAATCGCCGTCAGAATAACAAAGTTCATAATGTCTGCTGCATAGGGTACACCCACCCGCTCCATTACCGCTACAAACGGACTTTCCAGTACACTGGCATCCGACATGGGCAGCAAGGCCGACAAGATAATAATCGTTCCGATGAAGAAAATAACCAAACGCCACAGCGTTGTATGAATAGCCTTTGGTATCGTCTTTTCCGGGTTCTCCGTCTCCCCGGCGGCAATGCCGATTAACTCGGTGCCTGAGAAGGCAAAGTTTACAGCAAGCATGGTCATCAATATCGCTGTAGCTCCATGAGGGAACCACCCGGATGCGGTAATATTCGATAGAAATGGAGCCGGTTCAGAATCCGCCATGGGAATAATACCAAACATGGCTGCGCCACCGATAATAATGAAAATTACGATAGTCACTACTTTTACAGATGAGAACCAGAACTCGGATTCCGCAAATAATTTCACCGTTAAAGCGTTGAATAGAAAGATCATCAGTGCAAAAACCGCGCTCCATATCCATACGTTCACCGATGGGAACCAGCGCTGCATCAGCAATCCGGCGGCTGTGAATTCGGAGCCAAGCGCAACAGTCCAGGTTAACCAGTATAACCAAGCCACCGTGTAACCTGTTGCCGGTCCGATATATTTGGCTGCATAACTATGAAATGCTCCCGTCTCTGGCATATGAACAGACAGTTCACCAAGACAGAGCATCACCAGATATACAACGATGGCTCCAATCAGATAGGACAGAATGGTTCCCAGTGGTCCCGCCTGCTGAATGGTGTAACCTGAGCTGAGGAATAATCCCGTTCCAATGACTCCTCCGAGAGAGAGCATGACCACATGCCGTGCCTGCATTTTCCGCTGAAAATGCCCTTTGTCGTTGTTGTTCTCCATACCTGCTGCTCCCCTACTTCTTCATCCAGAAAAAACAAAAAAGACCCACTCTGCCTAAAGAGTGCGCCGTTACTGACAAATAAAAACAAACGCTCCTATCTATCAGGCTTTCACCCGCTGGAATTAGCACAGTATCCTTCAGATCTGTTGCTGAGGTTTCTAAGGGCCAGTCCCTCCACCTCTCTGGATAAGAAAATGATTTTTTACTAATATAGCGATCTATCATGAATGTGTCAACATTTAAATAATAAATGGCACACCTCGCTATTCGGTGGAAGACCCCGGATTGGTGATGGTGGTCTTTACCTCATACGTGATCGGCACGGTGCTAAAAATTTTATCCCAATCGTCTTTGACTTTTTTCCATGTTTTAGGTTCTTTGATACGCAAGCTATCCCGAAAATCCGCAACATCTACTTTATAGGTATGCTGCAGTTTGTATAACAACTGTCGAATCTGTTGTTCGGCAAGTTCAGCAAATTCTTTTTCCAATTCACTGAGATACGCACCTTTTTCCTCTTCCTCGGGAGCACGCCAATCCTCCATCAACCAACCTTCGGATTCAGTCTTCACATGGAATGAAATATCATCGCCAACCACTTTTGGAATTATTGTTGTTTTTTTCTTCTTCATTTCATATACAACAGTGAATCCCGCTTTATTGTATGTCTTCAAGATACCTCCTTTTTCTTTAGGTCTGAGCCAGGATAGCCCTTCTAGATCCGTTTGGCTGAGTTCCCCGATGAATTTGGTTGTTTTCCCATCAAAGATACTGGCACCGGAGAACTTGTCCTCTCCATTGAAGTTCAGTACATTCTGGAGCAAAAAGCTGGAACCGGATTGCATTTGTGCATCTAATTTGGAGAGTAGAACGGGGTCCAGGATTTTATTGGACAAGTATGAATTACCGGTAATACCTGTAAGATAAAATGCTGGAATCCGGGAAGGATCATCTGAAGTCAGTACATCAACAGCGCGATGATGGCTAATCAACACCAGACAGTTAGGACGAATATCGTTATCCCGAAGTACAAAATCCAGCAGCTGGTCCAGACCATACTTTTTGGCGATATCCTTGGACACAACGATAACCTTCAGATGATGTCCGATGAGCGGATGATCTCGCCTCAGTGCAAACTGACGAAAGATTTGCAGCAAGGAATCTCCAGTAAGCTGTTCATTGGAATAGGACGTTTTACCAGAAGCAGGCGAACCGGATTGTTGGCTCTTTTGGCTGCTGGAATTACCGGGAGCAATCTGTACCGTGGCCGTCAAATTGTTCTGCTTGGAGTACGCTCCTCCCTGAGTAGCGATGTCTTTCTCAAATTCTGTCTCTTTACCGATATCGATCCCAAGACCAACGTAGACACTTAGATCCTCTATCTCCCGACTGCTCCAACATCCGGATATCGTTAAGAGAATGCATAATACAGTGGCTAAGCGTAACAACATACGGAATGTAATCATGCATGCTTGCCTCCTTTTTTGCGAATCAGACTTAACAACAGTAGTACCAGAGGTAAAATGCCAAACAAAAATACGGACACATTGCCCAGCATATCTCCTAGTGCAAAAGTATCATCCACTGTTTTGGGTATCATTGCTGTCAGATAAATGAACGGAAGCAGGCCGTACATGATGCCTTTGATTTTTTTGGAACGAAACAAATCACGAATACCCACCGAAGCGCAGTAATGTGTAATTGCTGTAGTCGAAAAGATTTGCATAATCCAGATGACCAGTAATAAGGATTCAAAACGCTCAAATATCAGACCCTGAATTTCGAAGCTTCTTACCAAATCCAGCGTTGGCCAGGTTCGAGTTTTAATGCCATCGAGCGATAAACTCCCTATAACCATCACCACCGTGATCAAGTAGATAATAGTGGATATGAGTATCCCCCAGGTCATCGCTTTATTGCTCTTCTTCGGATTTTTCATATAGGCAGTCATGATTAACATCACCTCATAGCCTGTATAAGATAATAGTGAAGGCTTCAACCCTTGGAAAACCGGCATGACCCCATCACCGAGCACGGGTCTCAGATTGCCAATTTCGAATAGCTGATTACTAAGCAAAATTTCAATCACAAATATAATAATCGTAATTGGAAGGATGATCTCAAACACGCGTACGATAACGCCAAGCCCGCCTGAAATCATATATACACCGATCCACATGAAGACCATCACAATTGCCCAGGTGGGGGTGCGTTCGAGTAGATACATCCCAGTTACTTCAGCCATAACTCTGATTTCGAATGCGGCAATAACTATGAAATACATAATCATAGACAATCCCAGTATGTAAGCAATCCAGCTGCCCGTAATCTCACGGGTGAACTGGAAGACGGTTTTCTCCGGAAATCTGCGACACAGGGTAACCAGAATTATTCCGACACCTATGATAATGAATCCAGATAGGATAATGGAAATCCAGACATCCGGTGTTCCGACAGCTTTGCTGGTCGTTCGAGGTAACGTCAATATCCCGGCACCAAGCATGTAATTGACAATAATTACAACGGCCTGTGTCGTGGTTAGCTTTCCTTGGGAGCCATTCACTTTAGTTCACCTCCAGACCTTCAGTAGATGGAATTCCATTTATTTTTTCCGATCATCATCTATCGGATTAGTCATCTTGGGACGCATTCTCATCATATTTAGCGGAGCACGGATAACAAAATCCTTCCATTCATTCATGTGATAAGGAACGGCTGGTGCAACATAAGGTACGCCAAAGCTTGAGAGTCGTGCCAGGTGTGTACACACAAGCAGAAAGAACATAACCACGCCAAACAATCCGAGTACGGCTGCGCTGAACATAGCGGCAAATCGTAGAATCCTTAGCGTTAATCCCGCACTATAGACAGGAATCGTAAAGGAAGATATGGCTGTTACCGCAACGACAATGACCAGAAATTGGCTTATTATTCCCGCTTGCACCGCTGCTTGGCCAATAATCAGACCTCCAACGATACCCATCGCTGGCGCAATCGGTTTGGGCAAGCGTATCCCGGCCTCCCTCAAGATTTCAATTGAAAGCTCCATGATGAGTACCTCAATAATTGAGGGGAATGGAACTCCGGTACGCGTTTCAATAATCGTCAATACCAGCTTGGTTGGAATAAGACCCGGATGAAACGAGATAAACGAGATATAGAGCGCAGGAGCAAGCAATGCCAGCATCGCGGCCATAAAACGTAGCACTCGCAAAAATGTTCCAGGAATCCAGCGTTCATAATAATCCTCGGGAGACTGAAGCAACATGCTAAAGGTCACCGGTACAATTAATACAAATGGCGTTCCATCCAACAAAATTGCCACTCGGCCTTCCAGAAGGGCACCCATCACCCGGTCAGGTCTTTCCGTATTCAGTACCTGCTGAAAAGGACTCAGTGTATTATCTTCGATGAGTTGTTCCACATAACCTGATTCGAGCATTGAATCCATATCCATCTCTTCAATTCGCTTGCATACTTCAGCAACGAGATCTGGATCGGCAATATCCTGAATATAGGCTATCGCCAAATCTTTTTTGATCCGTGAACCCACTTCATACTTCTTAATAAACAGGCTCTGATCACTTCCATAACGACGTAAAATGCCTGTATTATCGCTTAATTGCTCTGTAAAACCAATACGAGGCCCACGAAGCAGTCCCTCTGACAAGGGTTCATTCATACCTCTTGTTTTGATCTTATGAGCTCCAATTAATAAAGCACCTGGCAAACCATCAACCAGCAGTGCATTTTTCCCAAACAACACACCAACTGCGAGTTCTTGGAGGGACTTCGTCTCCTCAACCAGACTGACAGGAAGTAATTGATCTTGCAGATATGCCGACAGTAAGTGTGCGTTGTCTGGATGAAGGAAACCCTCCTGCTTAAGTAGAGGAACACCTTCGAACATCAACGGTGTAATCAAGTGATCATCAACTAAGTCTTGATCTACCAGGCCTTCGGTATAAATGACCGCAGCCCGTGTATTCGTTCCCCTAATAATAAATTCCCGAATATGCACGTCTGCATTGAGTCCAAAGCTTTCTTTCACACTCGTCAGATTTATGCTGTACTTTTCGGTTAATTTAATATTGGCATAGTGGCCTGTTTCGGTCCCTTCACCCTGCCCTTTGGCTGCTGGCGAGATATCCTTCGAGGATATGGACGATGGCTTCGAACGAGAGAAGCTTCCGCGCTTAATGGCAGCATTGATCCAGCGCATGCTCAATGTAATACCAATTGGAATGATGAAGACCAAGAATGCCTGAATCCATATGGACCAATCCGGCACGTAGGATACAATTGTTGACCACATGTTCCCACCCCAACATTTCTCTGCATGACATAGCTGCAGGTATTCCCAAGTATTGTGTCCCCGTTTGATCACAATAATTCCCGTTTTTTTGAGTACTGAACGACAAAAAAACGGTTCCTGTGCAAGGAACCGCTATTACTATATATTGTTATACGATTCTGGTCACATGCTCCGCTTTGGCATCCAACAAGTGAGCTGAAGCAGCAATTGCTGTAAAATCATTCAATGCAATCTCAATCTGCTTCTGGCTCTGCTCCACATATTCTTCTACTTTTTTGGTACCACCTGTGATATTACCAATCTCCTTTGTTATTCCGGTCACGCTATCACGAATCTCATTAATCGAACTCTCCACCATTGCGGATAGTTTCTTAACTTCCTTGGCCACGATATCGAATCCTCGTCCGTATTCTCCTGCATGTGCAGCCTCAATGGCAGCATTCAACGCGAGCAGTTGCGTCTGAGACGAAATCTCGCGTATCGTTCGTACCACGCCCTGAATCGATCCGGCCTGTTCCTGCAAATGAGTCAACGTTGCACGGTTAGAAGTTGACACCTCTGAGATATAGGAGATACTGGACATTAATTCCTGGCTCCGTTCAATGCCTACATCTGCCTGCCCATTCAGTTCATGGGACATCGTTTTCAGCTCATTCACTACGACCGAAATGTTGTTCTGACGGTTGGTAATGTTGGTGGCGATTTTGGAGACACCCAGTATCTTCTGATTCGTCTCATCGTACACCGGCATATATGTCGCTTCAAGCCATACAGAATTCCCCTTTGCATCCTTGCGTTCAACCTTGTCCTGGAAGCTGACACCATTAAATATGCTATTCCAAAAAGCATCATATTCCGGAGTATTTGCAAATTGACCGAAGCACAGTTGCTGATGCTTCATGCCGTACATCTCATCTACCGTATATCCCATCGTCTGGGCAAAGACTTCATTCACGTAGGTTACCCGGCGATCCAGATCGAATCGAATGATAGCAAGACTTTTCT
Source organism: Paenibacillus sp. VT-400 (assembly GCF_001029205.1). Taxonomy (NCBI): domain Bacteria; kingdom Bacillati; phylum Bacillota; class Bacilli; order Caryophanales; family Paenibacillaceae; genus Paenibacillus; species Paenibacillus sp. VT-400. Next base: position 193,180 of record NZ_LELF01000065.1, read on the forward strand.
CCATCGCCTTGATGACCATTGCATCGGTGACAACATCTTTCTTTTCCATATCTAATATAGACACTTGATAACCCCCACAGTTCATTCCATAATAGACAGCCTTTAACTAGCAAAAACGATCATAACAACATATGTATCCATCAGGTTCTAGATCGCTCTACTATGGATACCCGATTTGTAGCATTTTGGATCACCTGTTGTTATTTATTTTTATTGCAACCCTGTTCAGTCAAAATATATAGTTGTTCCTTCGTTTCAATGCTTCTTCAATATCCTAGATAAAAGGCTTCCATCAACATACTTTCGGAGCATATTCATCGTCCAGAAAAGAGACGTTATAACTTATCTTATCCGTAAAATATCTCTGTATCTACTAGTACGTATCGTAACATAAGGCAAAGAGGTATACACTTCTGTATTTGTAACGTATTTGTAACATAATTTCTGTTTTTTAATAACCGTTTAACCCCTATATACAAGAAAAACAGAACGATTTATCATGCATCGTCCTGTTTCTTATCGAGTCTCATCTTCATTATTTCTTTCGTGGTGTCCAGCGCTTCATTTCACTGTGATTTGGATACTGAATGCCCGTAGGATAGGAGATCAGCTCGATCAGCATCCCCCAAGGTGCTCTTCCATACACAAACTGATTGCCTTCTCCACCTTCAATATGACCGGTCAATGCCCCAGGCTCTGTTAGCAACACCCCGCCCGCTTCCTTGAAGTGTCGTGCAGCTTCTTGCATATCGTCCACATACAACGCCATATGCTGCAATCCGTAATCTGATGCCCTAACTGGCTCCGATTGCGCTGTATTCGCGTACTGAAATAACTCTATACTGGCGCTCTCCCCGAGCGATAACATCCGAATATGAATAACCTTTGCTCCTGAACGCAGTCCTAATTTACGCTCTGCCTCAGGTCCTTCCTGTGGGGGATCATCCGGCGTTATATGGTCATAGGCAAGTTGAGCTCCAAACGCCTGTTGTAGAAATAGTGTCGCCTGCTCCATATCCGGTACAGTTATTCCAATATGGTCAATTCCTCTCGTAATCATGTTATCCCTTCTTTCCTTTATCCATTGAACTTGCTTGTACACAGCGACATCCGTACCTATATGATTTACACGAAAAGGGGTCCGCTATAACCATCGGTTGCTCGAACAACCTTGTATAGAAACCGAAGAAAGAAGAGCGCATGATATCCATGGCTCTTCTTTTTTTGATGTTTTTAAGTTAGTTACAGGTTTACATATCGAGTGCTTAACCGGGGGCCTGAACTCATTTTAAAAATCGTGTACAGTTACACATAGCTGAATCGCAATGCCAAATGGGTCCCGTACAATACCGTATCCTGGGCTGAATTCATTTTGTTCATACGGTACCAGTATCTTCACACCCTCATGTTGCATCAGAGAATGATACAGTTGATCGATTGTATCTTTATCTTTGGACTGAATACATAGTGACGTGCTGTTCCCCAGCTGCCATGCTCTCTCCGTGTCCATTGCTTCTTCCGCAATCATGACTTTGTTAACCCCAATCTCCAGCACCGAATGTGTAATATACTCATCTTGACCGGCAGGGTACTCGAAACCCGGGTTCATTTCCTTCATCTCTTTATAACTTTTCTTGAATATCACCTTGGCGCCCAGAAACTCTTCATAAAAAGCAATGGCTGCCGCCGCATCCCCGTTCATCGACAAAAATGGTATCACTTCAAAATTCATTATATTGCCTCCTTGTTCCTATTGGATTACACTTATCACTATAACAACTAAAGGTGCCAATCTATGGCACCATTAAGAGGGTTTGATATGAAAAAATCAGAACGTATGAACCAGATGCTGCGCTTTATTAACCAAAAACAACAGTTCACCCTGCAAGATCTCATGCAGGAGTTCCAGATATCCAAACGAACCGCGTTAAGAGATATCGCTTCATTGGAAGAGTTAGGTGCGCCCATCTATGTCGAATATGGACGCTACGGTGGATATCGACTGTTGCAACAGATGCAGCTGCCTCCCATTTCGTTTAATACGGGGGAGCTTCATGCCCTTTATTTTGCGATGCAGGCTCTTCGCAGCTTCTCCAGCCTACCCTTTCAAATCTCTTTCCGTACCATTCATGAGAAATTTATGAACGCGTTATCCGACAAGCAACGACAGGATATTGAGAACATCCAACACCGGGTTTACTTCCAACATACCGAGCAGATCCGCGACAGTGCACATTTGGAGTTTCTGTTGATGGCTGCTGTTCAGAATATAGTGATCCAGATTACGTACGCTAATCAGCGTAGATCCTCTGATCAAAGGCCATCTTCTGCAAACACCAATATCCGCACCATTCAACCCATCGCGCTCTATGCCAGGAAAGGTTATTGGTATTGTCAGGCCTATGATCTGCATAAACAAGCGTATCGTGTATTCCGCTGCGACCGCATCATTTCAGCCGAAACAACGGAGATTGAACCTTTAACTCATGTAAAGGAACTCTATTCACAGGATGCCCAATCTCTATGGAAACCATCGGAACAAGCAATTCCATTCAAATGCCTGATTGATGAAGCCGGGATGGAGCTATTCCAGCAAGAACATTTCCCATCTATGCAGATCAGCGAGAAGAGGGGACACATGTATCTTGTCGGTTCGTATGAACCTCACGAGCTTGATTTCATAGTGAGATATCTTGCGGGCTATGGTAAATCGATTAAGATTATGGAGCCCGTCATCTTACAGAAAGCATTAAGGCAGTACTACCTGGACTTATTGGATCATGTATAAAGATCATCATATTTCTATATCCATTTTACTTTACATGCCTTTTAGCTCTGCTCCTGGCTAACTTTTAAACTTTTTTTATTACCAATAGCCAATTGAACGATAATCTGCAACACGATGATGATAGCCAAACCATAAAATGCTTGCACGAAGCTGCCTGTTAGATCGCGGAGCCAACCAATCGCCAGCGGCCCAAGTGCTCCAAGAATGTAGCCACCAGATTGAGTCATAGCGGACCAGCTACTCGCTTCCTGAGCATTGTTTGTCTCATCAATCGGCAACATAAGTGCAATCGGGAACAGTCCACCTGCACCAATACCGAGCGGAATCGCCGCGAGCCACGGACTGACAGAGAGATTCAGCATCAGGACACCTATTAACTCCAACATCGCACATCCAACAAGCCAGAAGACACGTTTTTGGTACCGATGTACAAGCATGGGAATGAATAACGTTGAGGGCAGTGATATCAATGTAAATAACGTTTGGATGTTGCCAGCAGTCTCTTGGCTATACCCATGGCTCTGAATGGCTGGCGCAAGCCAGGCGGTTAATGAATAGAAGATCGCGGCCATCAATCCAAAGAACAGTGTCAGCACCCATGCACGCCTGTTCTTCACCGGAAGTGGTGCATGGACTACAGCCGAAGTTTGTCCGGATTGCCGCTCTGTACGCGCAGACCAAGCTAATTTTAACCAGATTGGCAATGCAATGGCTGCGAGTAATGCCCATGTAGCCAAAGAACCTCTCCAAGATCCACCCAGCGTATGCTGGAGCGGAACCGATAACCCCACACTAATGCTGGCCCCCATCACCATTGCTGTAGAGTAGATGCCGACCATGGCTGCCACTCGGTTAGGGAAATACTGCTTAATGAAGCTGGACAACAGCGGCCCTGCCAATGCAATCCCTACACCTGACAGAAAAGAAGTGAACATCATCAACGGAGTTGCGCCTACGAACAATCGTAATCCCGTACCTATCCCAATAAGGATTAAAGCCAGCACAATGGCTCCTTCGTTCCCCCACCTCCTACTTAGTCTTACAGAGAATGGAGCGAATATGCCCATACATAATACCGGTAGTGTAGTTAACAGACTGGCGGTCATGCCGCTCAAACCCAGATCATTCTGTATGGTACTCATCAGAGGAGAAATGGAAGTAATCGGTGGTCTTAAGTTCAGTGAAGCCAGAATAAGCGCCAATACAATATAAAAAAGTTTCATTATGAATCACCTCATGGGAGTAGTCTCGTTGCCTTCACCAAAGATCCTATTCTTTAATGACAAGATCTTCGGGTGGTGCACGAATTAAGTATAGGATCATTATAATGATTGAACAATACTATTGTTTCTATTAAAATGATTACTAAAACCAATGATTAGAGGTGAATTCATGGAGATTCGTCAAATGGAAAACTTTATTACGGTGTGCGAGGAGCTTCATTTTACACGGGCAGCGGAGAAACTTGGCATATCTCAACCTACGTTGAGTCAACAAATACGTGGGTTGGAAGATGAACTTGGTGTTCCTTTGTTTGACCGCGTCGGCAAAAAGATTGTGATGACCCAGGCAGGCACTCTGTTTCTGGAGCACTGTGTACAGATGATCCGGCATTTACAGAATACCCAGGATGCTCTAGCTGAATTTCGGAATGATCAGCGGGGACGATTGGTTATTGGTGTTCTTCCGTCGGATTTGGATTACCGTATCACTCCATTGCTCGTTGATTTTCATGCCCGATTCCCCAAGGTACAATTGAAGGTTATCTCTTCGATCTATGTCGTAAATCAAGTGTTGGAAAATGAAGTCGACATCGGCATCGAGATCACGTCTGCCCCGGATAGGCGGCTTGTACGCATTCCTTTGTGCAGTGAAGAATATGTACTCGTCGTTTCCGAGAATCATGATTGGGCTGAACGAAGCACAATTGAAATTCAGGAGTTACGTGATATCCAAACGGTGATGTTCCCCGAAGGATTCACAGGCAGAGAATTGGTTGACGGCTATTGCCGTAAATATGGATTTAGCCTAAATACCATCATGGAGACCAGTTCAGCAACCTCCATCATTAGCCTGGTCAAAGCCAACGTTGGAGGAACACTGCTGCCTTATCCTCTGATCCAAGCCATGAATGAACCTACGCTACGTTGCATCCGAATTACAGACGATCCGCCATACCGGCACTTTGAGATCATCCATCGGTCCGACCGTTATCTGACGCAATCGGCCAAGGCATTTATTGAGAAAACAATCGAGTATTTCAATCAAAGGTGAGATTAAAAGGAGGATATTGAAATGATAATAAGAGAAGTTGGTTTGTTGACACATCAGGTCGAGGCCATAAAAAAGTTTTACGGTACACTAATGGAATTGAATCTTGTGGAGGATAATGCAACATCCGTTTCATTCCGTGCGGGGAACTCGGTCCTATCTTTCAAGAAGGCACCAGAACAAGAGAAGCCCTACTATCATGTAGCATTTACGATTCCAACGAATAAACTTGCTAATGCAAAAAGATGGGCTCAAGACCGTAACATTTCATTGCTATCCAAAGATGGACAAGATGAATTTTATTTCCCCTACTGGGATGCAACAGCCTTCTATTTTTATGATCCAAGCGGCAACTTGATGGAATTTATCGCTCACCATTCACTCGATAATGCAGTTGATGAAGCTTTCGAAGCGAAGCATCTGTTATGTATTAGTGAAATCGGTCTGCCTGTCGATGATGTTCCTGAGACAATGAACACATTGAATGAGCATTATCAACTTGAACCATTTGCCGGAGACGGAAAACAATTCTCCCCCACGGGTGATGCAGAAGGCATGTTTATTGTCATTGATAAACAGAAGCCCTGGTTCCCAGACGGACGCATGCCTAGTGTATTTGCTACGGAGGTGAAGGTGGAAACTGGGCAGCCCGGTAGTCTGCGTATACAGGACGATATGTACTCGATTGAATCGATATGATGTAAGAACGTACTGAATGAAAACCTATAGAGGGACTTCCGGCTTAATACTTACCAAAACCATCCTCACACGTGATATCCGATTTAAGAATTTCGTACAGATTTTGTTTGGAATTCTCTAATTTATTTTGTATTTCTTCAATTTCTGATATTTTCGCTCGGATAATGCTTGCTTGATCATTACTTGAAAACCCATGTTTAGAGATCATAGATTGGATCTCATGGATCGTAAAACCAACAGCTAAACATTGTTTGACCACTTCCAGATGCTGAATAATGCTCTGCGCATATATTCGATAGTTATTATGATCTCTCAGCATATGTTCATCCGGGATAATACCTATTTTCTCGTAGTAACGAATCGTGGATATCGGAAGGTTTACATGGTTCGCTACTTCACTAATCTTCATATGTATTTCCCCCGTTTCTTCTTCTTGCTATAAAGTATACTTCATAGTTTACAATCCTCATAGTGAGACAGATGGAGATATAATTTATACCCTACTCTCACCAATATAGATATGAGGAGAGATTTCAATATGAACACAATTACTGGTCAATTCAACAAAATAAATGATTTTGATAACATCGTCTTGGAGCGCCATTCCGTTAAAGTCTACGACCCTGAAGTGAAAATCAGTCGCGAGGAGATGACCGAAATACTGGCGAAAGCTTCACGTGCCCCTTCGGCCATTAACATGCAACCTTGGCGTTTTCTTGTTATCGACAGTGCTGAAGGCAAAGAGAAACTTGCACCACTGGCCTCTTTTAACCAGACACAGGCACTAACGTCTTCCGCTGTCATTGCCGTATTTTACGATGCTAACAACGTTGAATACATGGAAGAGATCTTCAGAAAATCAGTGGAACTTGGATACATGCCCCAAGACATCATGGATATGCAGATGCAGCAGGTAAAACCTTATTATGCGAACATAAACGTATCCGAATTGCGTGACATGAACCTCATTGACTCAGGCCTCATATCCATGCAACTCATGCTCGTTGCCCGTGCTCATGGCTATGATACGAACCCTATGGCTGGTTATGACAAAGGTCAGATCGCCGAAGCGTTCGGCCTGGATAAAGAACGGTTCCAGCCCGTGATGTTGATCTCCATAGGTAAAGCAGCCAAAGATGGCTATCCTTCCTATCGTCTCCCGGTTGAAACGATTACAACTTGGGCATAATCAACAGCTACTCTCAAGACTAAAATGACTATGGATGATGCTATAGTAAATACTAAGTCTGAAAAATAGATGAAAATCACTGTACATCCCATAATACCAGAGTACTCATCCTATATCAGTTAAAGGCTTTCATTATAATAGCCTCATACTGATTTGGACATAGGAACATTAATTATACGTTCATAAACAAAGGGTCCTGATGACAACTGTCATCAGGACCCTTTGTTACATAACTTAAATACTTTTGTCAGGTGATAAAAAAGTCGTGAAACCACCACAAATTTTCATTACCACTTCCTCAATATACCGAATGTCGCATATAACGTGCTTAAATGATCCATTTTCACCCAAGCCGGATAAAGGATTAGAAAATAATATCAATAGCCTCTAGCTCATCTTGCTCCTGTTCGGATTGGCCGGTCAGGGAAATATCCTTTAACAGCACCGAAGGCTGTTCGCCAATTTGGTTGATAATCACGAGCAAGTCCTGAGCGAAATTGTCGATCAGATTGCGCGTAAACAACTTGGTCGCATATTCAAACTGCCCGTTCATTCCCTCATTCAAAAGCGAAATGACCAAGGTAAGGTCAAATTGGGAAACCGCATGCGTTTCCGGATAAGATTCGATCTGGATATCCCCGAAGTTTTGAACGTTATCTTCCTTCGTTTCCAGCGCAAACATGACATCAAATACAGGATTGCGGCTTTGATCTCGCGGCACCTGCAGCTTTTTCACAAGCTCTTCAAACGGATAATCCTGGTGGTCGTAGGCCCCCAGCATCGTTTCTTTGACTTCGTTCAAGTAAACAAGGAACGTCTTCTCCCCGGATGGATAATGACGAATCGCCAACGTGTTGACAAACATTCCGATGAGCGGCTCCAGGTCGGCATGTGTGCGGCCTGAAACCGGTGTGCCTACAATGAAGTCTTCTTGTCCCGAGTACTTGCTGAGCAGGATTGAATAGGCCGCCGATAACACCATATATAGGGTAGCACCGTTCTCATCGGCAATGCGCTGCAAGTTGTCCGTCATCTGCTTGTCGATACTGAAAGGCAGCACATCTCCCTCAAAGCTGCGAGCGGCAGGTCTGACAAAGTCCGTAGGTAGCTCAAGCGTTGGCAGTTCACCTTCCAGCATGTCCAGCCAGTAGGCTTCCTGGCGTTTCAGCCGTTCTTTTACAGGTTCGGACTGCTGCCAAGTGGCAAATTCCTTGTATTGAATCCGAAGCGGTTCCAACGTCTCACCGTTATACAGGCGTAGCAGCTCTTCGATGAAGATACCCATCGACATGCCATCCGTGACGATATGATGAATGTCCAGCATAAGCAGATGACGTTCCGCTTCCCATTCAACTAAGCCCACACGCAGCAGCGGCGGCCGCTCCAAATCAAAGACACGTACAAAGGCATCCGCAATGCTTTTCGTTTCACTTTCCGTCGCCTTTGTATACTCGACGGCAAACTCCAAGTCCGAATAAATCCGTTGTACCGGTTCGCCGTCGACCATTTCGAAGCCGGTTCGCAAAACTTCGTGACGAGCGATTAATCCTTTGAGCGCCGCCTCGAATTGATTCCGCTCCAAGCGCCCGACGAGAACCGTCATGCCGGACATGTTGTAACTAAGCTCGGCCCCTTCCATCTGCTGCTGGATGTACAGCCGCTTTTGCACAGAGGAAAGCGGATAATACTCCCTTTTATCCAGAACCGGAATGGAAAGGAATTCCTGCTTCTCCAATCGGCTAATCACTTCAGCCATCGCTTCAATAGTCGAGTACCGGAATACATCGCGCAGTGGCAGGTCCACATGCAGCTCCTTGTGCACCTTGCTGACCAGCGTCGTCGCCCGCAGCGAGTGACCGCCGAGGTCGAAGAAGTTGTCCGTCACACCAATCGTAACTGACCCAAGCACGTCCTCCCAGATGGAGACCAGTTTCGTCTCCAGATCGGTGCGCGGCGCCACGTATTCGCGCCCTGCACTTGCTCCCTCTTCCGGGGCCGGCAGCGCTTTCCGGTCGATTTTCCCGTTTGGTGTCAGAGGTAAATGCTCCAGCTCCACAAAGTACGACGGGATCATATAACCTGGCAGCTCGCTGGAGATCGCTCGTTTCAGGTCGGCCGCCGTCAGTTCGATATCCGTTGTGTAGTAGGCGCACAGCGCCTTTTGACCGTTCGCATCACTTCGAACCAGCACCACCGCTTCGCGTATACCTACCACCCGCAGCAGCTGCGACTCAATCTCACCCGTTTCGATCCGGTAGCCCCGGATTTTCGCTTGATTGTCGATCCGGCCGATGAAATCCACGTTTCCGTCCTCCATCCACCTCGCCAAATCTCCCGTGCGATATAACCGCTCACCCGCGGTGAAAGGGCTGTCTACAAACTTCTCTTCCGTCAGCTCTGGACGGTTCAAGTACCCACGTGCTACGCCAACGCCGCCGATGACCAGCTCGCCCAGCACACCGACGGGTACGGGATTCAGATGTGCATCCACGATGTAAAACTTCGCATTCAACCACGCTTTGCCAATCGGCACATGGCCTGTCTGCGGCAGTTTCGCCAATTCTTCGTCATAGAAACTGGAGTCGATTGCCGCTTCCGTCACACCATAGGCGTTAATGATGCGGAACGACGAGCCAAACCGCTCCTGCAAGGTACGGTAATCCGCTACACTGCAGCTGTCCGAGCTTGTGATCAACAGCTCCATACCGCTTAACTTTAGCCCCTGCTCATGCAAGTATTCCATAAACGGCACGATCAGTGCTGGTGTTGATTCAAAGATCGTCACTTGCTCCTGCTCTATCCAGTGGTGCAGACGAGACGGATCAATCCGGTCGTCCTTCGGTACAATGACCATGGTGCCTCCGTTATACAACGTGCGTGCGATATCGCCCACGAAAACATCAAACGAGAAGCTTGCGAGTTGCAGCAGTCGCACCGGGAACTGATCCAACCGGTATTCCCGTCGGTAGCCCGCTGCCGTGTTCACTAGGCTGCGATGCTCGATCATCACGCCTTTTGGCTTGCCCGTCGTTCCGGACGTGTAGATGACATACGCCAAGTCCTCAGGACGGGCTTCATGGAAGCTGTCCATGCCAACAACATCAACATCATTTGGATGACTCTCGCCACCACCGTTCACAGCCCCCGTTAGCTTGCTGTTGACTGGATTGGGAGCACTGCTGGAGCCTTGGCCGAAGTCCATCGGTGCATTCCCTCGGTCTTCGCTGTATGACGTTTCGTCGTCAAGGTACAGCACCGTCTCCAGTGCTAGTTCCTCTTCGCCGAGCCAGGATTCCGCACGCTCTCGCAGCAGCATTTGTGTCAGCAGCACCTTCGCTCCGCTGTCTTCGAGCATGAACCGCACACGGTCTGCCGGATAATCCGGGTCGAGGGGTACATACGCCCCGCCTGCTTTCCAGACGGCCAGCACGGCCACCAACAGGTCCACCGAACGCTCGGCGAGAATGCCAACAATCTCCTCACGGCCGATTCCACTTGCGCGTAGCATCGCCGACAGGCGGTTCGCCCGCTCGTTCAGCTCCACATACGTCAGCCGATCGTTTTCGTAAACGACAGCTTCAGCTTCCGGCGTGTGTTCCGCCTGTTCCTCGAACAGTCGATGGAACGCTGCCACAGGAGCCTCTTCCGGTTGCGCAGGGTTAAACGCGCCGACAATCTGCTCTTTTTCCTCTGCCGTTAACAAGTTCAGCTCGGCAATAGTCGCCGACGGGTTGCAGAGAATGGATTCAAGCAGCTGCAAGTAGTGAACAGCCAATTTCTCCACCGTTTCGGTTTTGTATAGAGCTGTGGCGTATTCAAACAGATATTCCAAGCCGTCCTCAATCTCGGTGACGTCCAAGCTGAGATCGAATTTGGAAACAATTTCTTCGCTGGCATACGTCGACAGATGCAGTCCCGGAAGCTGAATTTCCACATTTTCTGTATTCTGCAAAGCAAACATCGTATCAAACAGTGGATGACGGCGTAGATCACGAGCCACGTTTACCTTATCCACCAGTTCCTCAAACGGATAATTCTGATGTTCAAAAGCACCAAGCGTTGTCTCCTTGATTTCCTTCAAGTAGTCAAGGAACGTTTTACCGGCAGCCGGGTAACTGCGGATGGCCAATGTATTAACGAACATCCCGATCAGCGGTTGAACGTCGCTGTGATTTCTGCCCGCAATCGGCGTACCAACCACCACGTCTTCCTGACCTGAATATTTATGCAGAAGCACGTTATACGCCGCAAGCAGAACCATGTAAAGCGTTGCGCCGTTTTCAGCTGCAAGCCGTTTCAGACCTTCGCTTTTCTCAATATTCATAAACAATTGCAGCGTACGGCCCTCGTAGCTCTGCATAGCCGGGCGCGGATAGTCCGTTGGCATTTCCAGAACTGGCAGTTCTCCGCTGAACATGTCAATCCAGTAGGCTTCCTGCTTGGCAAGCTGCGTTTTCTGCTCGTCCGATTGCTGCCATACTGCATAATCTTTGTACTGAATGCGGAGTGGCTTGAGCGGCTCCCCGCTGTACAAGTGCACAAACTCTTCGATCAGTACGTCCATTGAAACGCCGTCCGATACGATATGATGTGTATCGAACATCAGGATGTGACGATCCGGCGCGAGTTCGGCAATACCCACCCGCAGAAGTGGCGGCTTCGCTAGATCAAACGCACGAACGAATTGGCGCACCGTTTCTTCCGCCTGCTCCCCGCTGATCTGCACATATTCCACCTGGAAGGTGACTTCTTCGTAAATCCGCTGAACCGCTTCGCCCTCAACCATCTCAAAGCCGGTACGCAGCGTTTCATGACGAGCTACAAGCCCGCGGAATGCTTCTTCAAACCGCTGCCGGTTGAGCCGCCCTTCGAGCAGCATAGCTCCCGGTATGTTGTAGCTCAGCTCGCCTCCTTCCAGCTGGTTCAAGATATAGAGACGTTTCTGGGCAGAAGAGAGCGGATAATACTCGCTAGGTTCCGCAGCCGGAATAGCCATAAACGAGCCGATCTCCAAATGCTCCATAGCCACAGCCATTTCCTCAACTGTCGAGTAGCGGAATACGTCGCGAAGCGGGAATTGGGCGCCCAGCTCCTTATGCATTTTGCTGACAAGTGTTGTCGCCCGCAGGGAGTGTCCTCCGAGGTCGAAGAAGTTGTCCGTTACGCCTACCGCCTTCTCCCGAACAAGCACTTCCTGCCAAATGATGGCCAGTTTTGCCTCCAGTTCGGTGCGCGGTGCCACGTATTCGCGGCCTCCGCCTGCTCCCCCTTCCGGCGCTGGCAGCGCCTTCCGGTCAATTTTCCCATTTGGCGTTAGAGGCAATTGCTCCAGTTCGACGAAGTACGACGGAATCATGTATCCCGGTAGCTCGCTGGAGATCGCCCGTTTCAAATCTGCCGCCGTCAAGCCTTCTTCCACTGTATAATAAGCGCACAACGCTTTCTGCCCTTCTTGATCTTCCCTGACAACAACGACCGCTTCCTTCACGCCACCTACACTCAGCAACTTTGCTTCGACTTCGCCCGTCTCGATCCGGTAGCCCCGGATTTTTGCCTGGTTATCGATCCGCCCGATGAAGTCCACGTTGCCGTCCTCCATCCACCGCGCCAAGTCTCCTGTGCGATACAGTCGCTCACCAGCGGTGAAAGGACTGTCTACAAACTTCTCATCCGTCAGCTCTGGACGGTTCAAGTACCCGCGCGCCACACTGACTCCGCCGATAACCAATTCGCCCAGCACGCCGACTGGCACCGGGTTCAGATGTGCATCCACGATGTAAAACTTCGCATTCAACCACGCTTTGCCAATCGGCACATGGCCTGTCTGCGGCAGTTTCGCCAACTGCTCGTCATAGAAACTGGAGTCAATTGCCGCTTCCGTCACGCCGTAGGCGTTGATGATGCGGAACAACGAGCCAAACCGTTCCTGTAAGGTCCGGTAATCTGCCACACTGCAGCTGTCCGAGCTTGTAATCAACAGCTCCATACTGCTTAACTCTAGCCCCTGCTCATGCACGTATTCCATGAACGGCACGATCAGTGCTGGTGTTGATTCAAAGATCGTAACTTGCTCCCGCTCTAACCAGTAGTGCAGACGAGACGGATCAATCCGATCGTCCTTCGGTACAATGACCATCGTGCCGCCGTTGTACAACGTCCGCACGATATCGCCCACGAATACGTCAAACGAGAAGCTGGCGAGCTGCAGCAGCCTTACCGGGAACTGATCCAACCGGTATTCCCGCCGGTAACCCGCCGCCGTGTTCACCAAGCTGCGGTGCTCGATCATCACGCCTTTTGGCTTGCCCGTCGTTCCGGACGTGTAGATGACGTACGCCAGATCCTCCGGACGGGCTTCATGGAAGCTGTCCATGCCCACAACATCAACATCATTTGGATGGCTCTCATTACGGTCGTTCACAGCACCCGTCAGCTCGCAGGAGATCAGACCTGAAACCATGCTGGAGCCGAGCGGTGTATTCGCTCGATCTTCGCTGTATGACGTTTCGTCATCGAGATACAGTACCGTCTCCAGTGCTAGTTCCTCTTCGCCGAGCCAGGATTCCGCACGCTCTCGCAGCAGCGTTTGTGTCAGCAGTACCTTCGCTCCGCTGTCTTCCAGCATGAACCGCACGCGGTCCGCCGGATAATCCGGGTCAAGCGGTACATACGCCCCTCCCGCTTTCCAGACGGCCATCACGGCCACCAGCAAATCGACCGAACGCTCGGCGAGAATGCCAACGATGGTCTCCCGGCCTATTCCGCTTGCACGTAGCGTGGTCGACAGGCGGTTCGCCCGCTCGTTCAGCTCCGCATACGTCAGCCGATCGTTCTCGTATACGATGGCCTCCGCTTCCGGCGTGCGTTCCGCCTGTTCCTCGAACAGTCGATGGAACGCTGCCACAGGAGCCACTTCCGGCTGCACTGGATTAAACACGCCGACAATTTCTTCTTTTTCCGCCGCCGTCAAAAGCTCTAACTCATGTACACGAACATTCGGATTAGCCGCAACCTGCTCCAATGCACGGGCAAAATGACCGTGGATCTGCCTGATGTCTTGCTCTCTGAATGTCAGTGCATTGTACGTAAACCGCAGCAAAATATGCTCTTCCGGAATGACGGTAATGTCCAGATCGTAGTTCGTTTGTTCCGGCGATTGGATATTAGCAATTTTCAGCGCTTCTTGTCCTCCGCCGACAACCTGCTCAATCTGTTCTTCCATCGGATAATTTTCAAAGACCATAATATGGTTGATCAAGTCGCGCTTTTGCTCGCTCAGCGACTGAATTTCGAAGAGCGGGAACGTTTCGTAAGCTCCCGATGTCAGCGCTTGATCCTGGGTTTTTCTCAAAATATCGGCTACCGTCTCCTCGGCTTTGCCTTGAATACGGACGGGGATCGTATTAATAAACAGACCGATCATGCTTTCGATACCCGGAATCTCCGCTGGACGCCCGGATACGACGGAGCCAAATACAACATCATCGCTGTTGTTGTATACCTGCAGAACCAGTCCCCATACGGTCTGCATGAATGTATTAAGCGTCACCTGATGCTGGCGCGCCACCCGCTCGATTTGCCCAGTCAGTTCCTTGCTGAGTTCCACATCGATTTCAGCCATTTCAAAAGTATGCTGTTTCAGCTGCGTTCTCTCCTGCGGCAGCTTGGTCTGCTGATCGTAACCCGCCAAATACTCCGACCAGTAACCCGAAGCTTTCGCTACATCTTGAGCTTCCAGCCATTCGATATATCGGGAGTACGAGGTAACCGGAGGAAGCTCCAGCGTCCGCTGCTCCTGGAACGCGAAGTAGGTGTCGAACACTTCCTTGATCATTAAGGACATGCACCAGCCGTCCAACAAAATGTGATGGTGACTCCAGATCACTTGGTAGGACTCGTCGCCCGTACGCAAAACTGTAACGCGCATCAGAGAGCCTTGAGCCAAATCGAACTTGTTCGCTTTATCCGCGCTGACAAAATCGGCTATCGTCTTCTCCGGGTCTTCATCGCTTACTAAGCGAATATCTTCGAAGTATACTTCACATTTCCGCTCGCGGAATACCACTTGAATCGGCTCGTCTCTCCAGCCGGTAATAAAGTTCGTCCGCAGCGCCTCATTTCGCTGTACCAGCGTATCCAATCCGCGGGTGAAGGCTTCCACATTCAGGCTTCCATACAGATCGAAGGTCACCTGTTCGAAGTAGGCTTCCGAATCGGCATCCAGCAAGCTGTGGAACAACATCCCTTTTTGCAGCGGAGTCAGGGTGTATACATTCTCCAGTTCGCCGAGTGCCGCCGTATGTTCGGACAGTCGCTCCAGTTCCTCCACCGTCACATCTTGAAGCAGTACGTCACTAGGCGTAAGTTCCGGCCGCTCTTTCGATACGCAATGGCTGATGACTTCACGCAAACTCGATTGAAGCAGGGTGCCCAGGCGCTCAACCGTCTCCCGTTGATACTGGGTTTCCCCATAACGGATCGTAAGTTCCAACACGCCTTCCGATACCATACCGTTGATATCGAGGACATAATTCATCACAGCATTCGGGCTTGAATCGGAGCCCGGACTGAACGGAGACGGCTGCGAGCCGCTGCTTTCGTAATCCTGGTCGAACTGACCCAGATAGTTAAAACTGATCTCCGGCTCTAAAGCAAAGCGCTCGCCGTCATGCGGCGCCGACAAATAACGCAGGATGCCGTAGCCGATTCCTTTGTTCGGAATGCGGCGCAAGCTTTCTTTCACCTGTTTCACCTGATGACCGAGCGCCTGGACGTGACCCGGCTCCAGAACGACAGGGAATTGGCTTGTAAACCAGCCTACCGTCCGCGTAATGTCCACATCCGGCAAAAGTTCTTCCCGACCGTGGCCTTCGAGATTCACCAGCACGCGTTCCCGACCGCTCCAAGCTTGTACCGCGAGGCCAAGCGCGGCAAGCAACAAATCGTTCATTTCCGTATGGTAAGCACGGTGTGCCTGCTTCAGCAGCTGTTCGGTTTCCTCCGCCGTCCAGCGGACGGTCACGAGCCTGCTGTCCTTCAGCTTGGATGTGCCTTGTTCAAAATCTTTCGGAAGCGGCTCATAGGTCAATTGCTCGATATGCTGCCAATACGCTCTCTCGATTTCCATCGCCGGACCGTTCGCATAATCAGCGAGCTGTTTCGCCCACGTTTGGAATGAGTCCGTTTTGAGCGGCAGACGGATCAGCTTCCCTTGCAGCGCCTGCTCATAGCCGGCAGCAAAATCCTCAAGCAGAATCCGCCAGGATACGCCGTCTACGACCAAGTGGTGGATCGCGATCAGCAGATGATCTCCATCCGCACAACGGAACAAGCCGAGCTTCAGCAAAGGCCCTGCCTGCAGGTCAATGCTGCGCTGAAGCTCGTTCGCCTTGGCTTCGATCGCCTGCGCGCAGTCCGTCATTCCGCGGAAATCGATCACTTCCAGGCTGTAGAGCTCGCCGTCACTTTCCTCGATGGCCCGGTTCCATGCCGCATACCCGCTCTCGGTCCAGCTGAAGACGAGGCGCAGCGCATCGTGATGCTCGGCCAGCTTCCGCACGGCCTGACGAAGCGCCGCTTCGTCATAGCCTTCCTCCCGGTACAGCATCACCGCCTGGTTAAAGTGGTGCAGCTCGGCGAACGACTGCTCGAAGAACCAGCGCTGAATCGGCGTCAGCCCCGTCTCTCCCGTAGCTGCCCCCTGATCGGCGCGTCTTAAGACCGACTGGAGATACGGGCTTAATTCCGCTACGGTCGGATATTTGAACAAATGCTTAATTTCCAGCTTGTACCCGGCCTGATGTAGCCTGGACGACACCTGGATCGATTTAATTGAATCCCCGCCGAGTTCGAAGAAATTGTCCATCACGCCGATCGGACGACCCGTTCCCAGCACCTTTTGCCACACCGCAACCAACGTCTGCTCCGCCGCCGTCCGGGGCGCCACGTATTCCGTTCCAACGAGCATACTGCTTTCCGGTGCGGGCAGCGCCTTGCGGTCGAGCTTCCCGCTGTGTGTGAGGGGCATCCGCTCCAGCTGCACGAAGTAGGACGGAATCATGTACGCAGGCAGATCCTCCGCCAGCGCGCTTCGCAGCTCGCTCCCCGCAAGCGGCTTGTCCGCCACGAAGTACGCGCAGAGCTGCTTCTGACCGGCTTCGTCCTCTCTGGCGATGACAACCCCCTCTTGGACGGACGCCGCTTTCAGGACCTGCGCCTCCACCTCGCCGAGTTCGATCCGGTACCCGCGGATTTTCACCTGATGGTCGATCCGGCCCATATACTCGATGTTGCCGTCCGGCAGCCATCTGGCCAGATCGCCCGTCCGATACATCCGCCCGCCCGGCGCAAACGGACACTCTACGAATTTCTCCGCGGTCAGCTCGGGACGGTTCAAGTAGCCTCTAGCCAGACCTTCGCCCGCGATGCACAGCTCGCCCGGCACGCCGACCGGCTGCAGCGCTGTCGTCCCTTCCTTGACAATATGCAGCCGGATGTTCGAGATCGGCTTGCCGATCGGCACCGATACATACGCCTCTTCCGGTCCGCAATCGTAGTACGAGACATCAACCGTCGCTTCCGTAGGCCCATAAAGGTTGATCAGCTGCGCTTGATTCACGGATGACGAAATCCACTGCCAGAACCGGCTCACATGCGATATCGCCAGCGCTTCCCCGCTTGCAAACACCCGTTTCAGCGAAGAGAGCTTGTTACCCAGATCTTCGCTCGGCTGACGCTCGACATATTCGAGGAAGGCGTGCAGCATCGACGGCACAAAGTGCATCGTGGTGACGGCTTGCCGTTCGATCGTGTCCAGAATCGTCTCGGGATTCTTCTCTCCGCCCGGCGGCAGCAAGCAAACTTTGGCCCCCGTCCAAGCCCACCAAAACAGCTCCCACACGGAAACGTCGAAGGTGATCGCCGTCTTTTGCAGAATCGTATCCCTGGAGTCGATCGGGTATGCATTCTGCATCCACAGCAGCCGGTTGATCACCGGACGGTGCTCCACCATGACGCCTTTGGGCTTGCCTGTCGAGCCCGATGTGTAAATGACGTAGGCCAAGTGCTCCGGTCCGCTCGCCGGCTCCAGGTTCGAGCCGTCTTCATCATACGCGGATGGATCGTTCAGATCGACGAGCGATAGACCGCCAAGTGGCTCTGTCCCGGCAAATGACGCGCTTTCCCGCAAATGGCTCTGAATCAGCAGCAGCCTAGCGCACGAATCTTCGAGCATGTAGCGGATACGCTCCTGCGGGAATTGCGGGTCGATCGGCACGTAGGCACCCCCGGCCTTCAAGATCGCATAGATGCCGACAATCATCTCCAGCGAGCGCTCGGCCATGATCGCGATCGGCTGATCGGCCTGCGCGCCAGAGGCACGCAAGGATCGCGCCAGCCGGTTCGCCCGCTCGTTCAACTCCCGGTAAGTCAGGCGGCTGTCCTCATAGATAACGGCCACCTGCTCCGGCGTTCGCTCTGCTTGCTCCTCGAACAGCTCGTGGATCGTTCTCTCTCTCCACGACTCATCCGCTTCCAAGCCTGGACCCTCTGAGGCGGATTGCTTCGCCAGAGCCGAAGACGACACGGCAAACCCGACCAGCAAATCATGCTTTTCGCTGTCCTTCAAAATATTCAAATCCGAGATCCTCGCACCCGGCTGAGCCAGGATCGATGCCAAAAGCTGCTCGTAATGACCCGCCAGCCGTACCATCGTTTCCTGTCTAAACAACGAGGTAGCGTACTCGATCTTGCAAACCAGCTCGTTACCCTCTTCCACGATATCCAGGCTAAGATCAAACTTTGCTCTCTTTTCCTCGATGTCAAACAGCGACCATTGCAAACCTTCCAGGGCTAAATCCAGGCTTTCGTGCTTTTGCAAAGAAAACATGGTGTCAAACAGCGGATTCCGGCTTAAATTCCGGCTCACCTGAAGAGCTTCTACCAGCTCCTCGAACGGATAGTCCTGGTGCTCGTAGGCTCCAAGCGTCGTTTCCTTCACATCCTGCAAGTAATCTAGGAACGTCCGCTCTGCCGTTGGACCCAAGCGAAGGGCCAGCGTATTGACAAACATGCCGATAATCGGTTGCAGGTCGGCGTGAGAACGAGCGGCAATCGGAGTGCCGACTACGATATCTTCCTGTCCCGCGTATTTATGAAGCAATACGGAGTAAGCAGCCAGCAGAAGCATGTACAGCGTCGCCCCCGAATCTCCGGCAAGCCGTTTTAGAGCTTCGCTTTTCTCCGCATCCAGCGCAAACGTGAGCGTTTGACCGTCAAACTGCCGGACGGCTGGGCGGGAAAAGTCAAGAGGCAGCTCAAGAACCGGAAGCTCGGAGCTGAATACCCCACGCCAGTATTCCTCCTGCCGTTTGATACGCTGACATTGCTCGTCGGATTGCTGCCAAACGGCGTAATCCTTGTATTGAATCCGCAGCTCCGGCAATTCTTCCCCATTGTAAAGCCCCACAAATTCGCGTAGTAGCACGTCCATGGAAAGACCGTCGGAACCAATATGATGCATATCCAGCGCAAGCAGGAATTTCTCTTTTTCAAGTATGATCAGCAGGACGCGCAGCAAAGGCGGCTGGGTCAAGTCAAAAGGCTGAATGAAGCCTTCCAGAATGGCCGCGACCTGATCTTTGCTTGCTTGAAGCTTCTCGACCTTGAAATCTACGAGCGGATGAATACGCTGAACCGGCTCTCCATTCACGATTTCAAAACCGGTGCGCAGCATATCGTGCCGGGCCACCAAAGTAGTCAGCGCCTTTTCCACTTTGGCCTCGTTCAAAGTCCCTTTCAATTGCAAGGCGCTCGGAATGTTGTAATTCAGCTCCGAGCTATCTAGCTGGTGCAGGACATACAGCCTTTTTTGCGCAGAGGAAACTGGATAGTATGCTTTCTCTTCCGCTTTTGGAATGGAGCTGTGCTCTGATTCTTCCAAGCTGGCAATAGCCCCGGCCATCGATTCCACCGTCATATAGCGGAACACATCGCGCAGCGGAAGTTCAACGTTCATTTCCTTACGAATCTTGCTGACAAGGTTTGTCGCCCGCAAGGAATGCCCTCCGAGCTCGAAGAAATTGTCCAGGATTCCAATGCCGGAGTAACCCAGCACTTCCTCCCAGATCTGTACAAGCTGGGACTCAATAAGGTTACGAGGGGCTACGTGTTCGATGCCCGTTTGCAGGCTACCTTGCGGCTCCGGCAGCGCTTTGCGGTCCACTTTGCCGTTAGACGTCAGCGGCATGCGCTCCAGCTGCACGAAATACGACGGGATCATGTATCCCGGCATTCCCTGTGCCAGCGAGGTTCTCATTTCGCTGACTGTCAGCGTCCGGTCTGCAACAAAGTAGGCAACAAGTGCCTTCTCTCCCTCGTTGTCCTGACGGGCGAGCACCACCGCTTCTTCCACGCCCTCCACGTTCAGAAGTTGCGTCTCGATTTCGTCCAGCTCGATCCGGTACCCGCGGATTTTGACCTGATGGTCGATCCGGCCGAGGTATTCAATGTTGCCGTCCGGTAGCCATGCCGCCAAGTCGCCTGAGCGATACAGTTTTTCCCCCTCCGCAAACGGGGAATCAACGAACTTTTCCGCCGTCAAATCCGGTCGATTCAGGTATCCTCTTGCCAGGCCTTCACCGGCCACGTACATTTCGCCTGCTACGCCGATCGGAACAGGACGACGGTTTTCATCCAGAACATACACGCTCAGCGTCGGGATCGGCTTGCCGATATTACTCTTTGCCGCCTCCATCTCGATCCATGTAATTTCCTTATACGTCACGTGAACCGTCGTTTCGGTAATACCGTACATATTGATCAGCTTTGTCTCCGGGTACTTCGTCTTGAAACCCTTGAGCAACAGCGGGCTGAGTGCTTCGCCGCCAAAGATGACGTTGCGAATCCGCAGATTGTACGGATGGTCCGCTAAAACCTCACGCAGCAGTTGGTAGAAATATGTTGGCGTCTGGTTCAAAATCGTGACCTGTTCGCGGCTCAGCAGTGCCAGGAACTCGGCCGGATTTTTCGCCGTAAGTGGCGGTACGATAACCAGCTTTCCTCCATTCAGAAGTGCTCCGTACATCTCCCAGACGGAGAAATCGAAGCAGAACGAGTGGAATAACGTCCACGTGTCGGACGGCCCAAAGTCGAACAGGTTCTTGTCGTTGAACAAAAGGCGCACGACGTTTTTATGCTCAATCAACGTGCCTTTGGGTTTGCCGGTCGTTCCCGATGTGTAGATGACATAAGCCAGGTTACCCGGCCCGGAAATCGGTTCTAGATTCGAAGCCTCCAGCGCACCAGCGGAGTCCGCCCCTTTGTCGCCCCAAACGAAATCGTCCAATTCAAGGCGCGTTCCTGCGAAGTCGGTCTTCTCATGCAAATGCCTTTGAATCAGCAATAACGGTGCGCCCGAATCCTCAATCATGAAGCGTATGCGTTCCTCCGGGTAGTCGGGATCGACAGGCACGTAGGCTCCACCCGCTTTGAGAATCGCCAGAATGCCGACGACCATATCAAGCGAACGTTCGGCCAGAATCGCTACCAACTGATCCGCTTCGACTCCTGTCTCCCGCAGCTTACGCGCAAGGCGGTTGGATCGCTCGTTCAGTTCGTGGTAGCTCAGCTGCCGCTCATTCATGACGGCGGCCACGTTATCCGGGTAAAGCTTCGCCTGCTCTTCGAACAAGCCATGAATCGTCTGCTGACGCGGGTAGTCTGCCTCCGAATCATTAAAACCGCGCACCAGTTCACGGATTTCCTGCTCGGTTAGCATTTCCAGCGAAGCAATATCCCCTTCCGGCGCTGTTGCGATAGTTTCGAGTAGCTTGTCATAATGTCTGGCGAACCGCTCCGCGGTCTCCTGTTTATACAAAGCCGTAGCGTACTCCAACCGGCATTCGAGCTGGCCATCCAGTTCCGAAATGTCCAGAAGCAGCTCGAACTTGGACGTTCGGTTTTCCAACGGATAAAACGATTGCTCCAGCCCCTCGATGACAATTTGCTCATTCTCCGTATTTTGCAGGGAGAAGAACGTATCAAAGAGCGGATTCCGGCCGGTCGCGCGCGGAATATGAAGACTTTCCACCAAATCTTCGAACAAATAATTTTGGTGTTCAAAAGCCCCGAGTGTGATTTCCTTCATTTCTTCCAGGTACTTAAGGTACGGCTTGGAACGCTCCGGATGGCTGCGAATGGCAAGCGTGTTGATAAACATACCTACGATTGGCTGCACTTCTTCCTGCGTTCTTCCGGCAATCGGCGTTCCCACGATCAGATCTTCCTGACCCGAATATTTATGCATAAGGATCGAGTAAGCAGACAACAGCACCATGTACAGGGTCGTGCCCGTCCGTGCGGCCAGTTCTTTCAGCTTCTCCGTCCGTTCTTTCCCAATATCAAACTTCACGGTCCGGCCGTCAAAACTTTGCACCGCAGGCCGCGGGAAGTCCGTCGGCAGTTCCAATACAGGCAGCTCGCCCGACAGCTGTTCCAGCCAGTACTCCTTCTGCGGCTGGATCAACTGCCCGTAGGCTTCGGAATGCTGCCAAACGGCATAATCTTTGTATTGAATACGCAACGGAGCCAGCTCCTCACCCCGATACAGGCGGCTGAACTCGTCGAAAAGCAATGCTGTCGAGATGCCATCCGAGACGATGTGATGCATATCGAACAACAGGATGTGGCGATCCTCGGCGACTTCGATCAGGCCGATGCGAAGAAGTGGCGGCTTGGTCAGATCAAACGGGTGATAGTATGCTTCCACCACATGGTCCACTTCTCCCTCGCTCGCCTGGAAATAGTCTACAGCAAACTCCACCTCGTCATAGATGCGCTGCACAAGCTCGCCTTGAACCTGCTCAATCCCGGTACGCAGCGTCTCATGGCGCTGAATCAGTGCCCGGAACGCGTACTCTACGCGCTTGCGGTCCAACTTGCCTTCGAGAAGAAGCGCCGCCGACATATTGTAGCTGCGCTCTGCCGCGTCAAGCTGGCGCAGGACGTACAGACGCTTTTGCTCGGATGAAACTGGATAATACTCGGCCTCTGCCGCCTTTGTAATCTCATACGTCTCCTGCTGCTTGAAACCGCTAATTCTTTGGGCAAGTTGTTCGATCGTGGTGTAGCGGAAAACGTCCCGCAGCGGAACCTCGACTTGCAGCTCTTTTCGAATCTTGGAAACAAGCGCGGAGGCCCGCAAGGAATGACCACCCAGGTCAAAGAAATCGTCTTGGACTCCAACTCGCACAATACCCAGCACCTGCTGCCAAATAAGAGCAAGTCTTGTTTCCAGCGTTGTGCGAGGAGCCACATACTCACGGCCGGCTTCTATCTCTCCGGTCGGTTCAGGCAGCGCTTTACGGTCAATCTTGCCATTCGGTGTGAGCGGAAGCTGATCAAGAGACACCAGTCGGGCCGGGACCATATGGGCCGGCAGCTCTTGCTTCAATTGGGACAGCAGATCGCTCAGCTGCAAGGAAACATCCCCCGCCACGTAACCGCACAAATACTTTTGCCCCTGCTCATCCGTACGGTCAGTCACCACAGCCTGCTTGACCCCCGGGAAACTGAGCAGGGTCGTTTCAATTTCACCGAGTTCGATCCGGAACCCGCGAATTTTCACCTGATAGTCGATCCGGCCGATGAAGTCAACGTTGCCGTCTTCCAGCCAGCGGGCCAAATCTCCTGTCCGATACAGACGTTCTCCAGGCACAAACGGGCTGTCTGCAAACTTCTCGGTGGTTAGGTCCGGACGGTTCCAATACCCGCGCGCCACCCCGGCGCCGCCGATGACAAGCTCACCCGGAACCCCTACAGGAACCGGCTTTAACCCGGCATCGACAATGTAAAACCGGGCGTTCAGCCAGGCTTTGCCGATCGGCACATGACCCAACAATGGCAGCTTGTCCAGCGGCTCATCGTAAAAACTGCTGTCAATGGCCGCTTCGGTAACGCCGTAGCTGTTGATGATGCGGAATTGTCCGCCGAATCTTTCCTGCAGCAATCGGTAATCGGTGACACTGCAAGCATCCGAGCTGGTAATCAGCAAATGCATGGAGCTGACGTCCAGCCCTTCTTCATAAATATGCTGCATGAACGGCAGGATAAGCGCAGGTGTCGATTCAAATACCGTAATGTTTTGGTCCCGAATCCAGCCGTATAAGCGGTTCGGATCAATCCGGTCATCCTTTGGCACAATTACCATCGTTCCTCCGTTATACAGCGTCCGCGCGATGTCTCCAACGAACACGTCAAACGAGAAGCTCGCCAGTTGCAGCAACCGCACCGGGAACTGATCCAACCGGTACTCGCGGCGGTACGCATCCGCCGTATTCATGAGACTACCATGCTCGATCATGACGCCTTTTGGGCGTCCCGTCGTACCGGAGGTGTAAATCACATAAGCCAAGTCTTGTGGGGCACTGTCAGCAGATTCAAATTCCACGGCTGAGGTATCCCCGTTATACATCTGTTCATCGTCCATCGCATAGACTGCTTGAAGCTTCAGCCGGTCATCGGCCAGCCAACCTCCGGCCCCCTCCAACAGATGACGCTGCGTAAGCAGCACCGATGCTTCGCTATCGCTGAGCATGTACTCAATCCGCTCCGCAGGATAATCGGGGTCCAGCGGTACATAAGCTCCGCCGGCTTTCCATACGGCGAGCACACCGACCAGCAGTTCCACCGAGCGCTCCGCCCAGATCCCCGTAATCGTCTCCCTTCCCACGCCCTGTTCACGAAGGAGCGCAGCCAGCCGCTCGGCGCGTTTGTTCAATTCGCCGTAAGTCAGCTGTTTGTCCATGTAAACAACTGCCGGGTGATCCGGAATGTCTCGGGCAAACTTTTCGACATACCGATGAAACGCTATTCCCTCGCTCAGTGCTGCCACCGGCGGGTTAAACACGTCCAGAATACGGTGTCTCTCCTCATCGCTCAACAGAGAAATCTCGCGCACCCGCAGTTCGGGAGTCTCAAGAAACTGGTCCAAAACGGTTACATACTGCTCCATAATGCGATCAATCTCGGTCGTCTCGAACAGGCCGGTACGATAGGAAGCATGGAGAATGACATGGCCTTCATTCAGCATATGGTCGAAGCGCAGCAGTAGATCGTCCATCTCGTGTCTAGCAAAGTGAGCCTCCAGACGTACCTTGATTTCTTCGTACTCCACGATTTTCAAAGGCAGATATTCCAGAGACGTGCGGAACAACTCCGAAAGATCGTTGCGGCCGTGTTGTTCGCGTAAATCCTGGATCAATTGGTTATAAGGATATTTCTGATGCCGCAGATCCGCCGTATTTTCCTTGGAAACCGTTTGGATCAAGGAAAGCACGGACCCAACTGGATTCAGACTAATCCGCGTAGCCACGGTGCTGACGAACATACCGATCGTTTCTTTTTCCTTCTTGCTGGTGCGATTGGCAAACACCGTGCCGACTGGAACATCGGTGCTGTCGGTCAGCTTATACAATAAGACGTACATGCCGGACAAAAATAACGTATATAAACTAACCTGATATTGTTCGCTAAAAGCCAGAATGCGGTCATAGCGGGAACCATCCAAAGTGATGGAACGTTTATTCGATTCGCTGCCAATCGAGAATGGCGGAACCGATTTAATGCCGCTCGTTTCAGGCAAAGTGTTGTACTTGGTCAGCCAATATTCCTTGCCTTTTTGATAACGCTGCGATTGCTCATATTCATGCTCAGTTGAAATATAATCCAGATAGGATGGGGCCTGGTAACTCCTGAAGATGCCATTGCGAAGTTCCAGGTATTTTTCCATCACCGCATGCAGCAAAGCAGTGACGGACAAGCCATCGGCGATGATATGATTTATAGTCAAATTAAGCCATACTTGGCCGTTCGCAAAATGGATCATCGTAAATTGGTAGAGGTGTTCGTCGAACACACTGGCCGGTTTTTCGGTTACTTCTTTCACCCAAGCATAGAATTGTTCGGTCGTGCCTATTTCGAGGTGGCTTATCCTGGTTTGGACATTCTCCAGCTCTTCGAACCACTGCGTTGGATTTTGCATATCCCCGCTAATGCGGATTCGGAAAGCGTCATAGGTTTTGACAATCTCTGCCGCCGCTTGCTCAAGCAGCTTGGTGTCGATCTCGCCCGTAATCTGGTAGGTCGCGGAAAGCATCGTGATGGATGTGCCCGGATTCATAATTTCCATGAACCATATCCGGCGCTGGGCTTGCGTTAATCCATATTGCTTGTTCGTATTCTCTCTCACATCGACACACTCCCGTATTAGAGATTGTTTGTAGATAGGCTTTATACCTGAATATCAGCAGGAAGCCGCCCGCCGAAAAGCGGGTCTAGCCGTACAGCCGCGCGTAATAACCTCCGAGCGCCAGCAGGTCCTGATGGCGGCCCCGTTCCACGACCGTTCCTTGATTCATGACCGTAATCAAATCCGCATGTTCCACAGTGCTGAGACGGTGGGCAATCAGAATGGTGGTGCGCCCCTTCATCAATACGTTCAGAGCTTGCTGTACCCAATGCTGGGATTCGTTATCCAATGCAGAAGTCGCTTCGTCCAGCAGTAGAATCGGGGCGTTTTTGAGAATCGCCCGGGCGATCGCAATTCGCTGCCTTTGTCCACCTGACAACGACGCTCCTCTCTCTCCCACCGGCGTTTTATACTGTTCAGGAAGTTCCTGAATAAAATGGTGAGCGTACGCCGCTTTGGCCGCTTCAACCACTTCTTCATCCGTTGCATCCGGGTTGCCATAACGGATATTTTCCTCAATCGTGCCGGTAAACAAAAATGGTTCCTGCGGAACATATGCAATCTGCCTGCGGATTTCTTCCAGCGTGTAATGGCCGAACGGTTTACCCTGAAGCAGGATATCTCCGCTGTCCACAGGATAAAAGCCGAGCAGCAGCTTGATCAGCGTACTTTTGCCGCTGCCGCTGGCTCCCACGATCGCAGCGACCTGACCAGGAAACACCTGCATGGACATGTCGACAAGCACCTTTTTATCTGTCTGATAGGAAAATTCCACATCGCGAAACTCCACCGCAGCCTCCGATACAAGCTCGCTATGAGAAGATCCCAAACGCTCCGGTTCCTCTTCCTCGCTTAGTACCTCTTGAATCCGGTGAGCACCCGCGAGCGAATTTTGGGTCATCGACAGAACCATCCCCAGGTTCAACAAGGCGTGCGTCAGATTCACTTGCAAAACTGCCAGAGCGGCGACACTTCCCATTCCCATCAATCCGTAAGCATAAAGAAGACTGCCGATGACGATGATGCCGCAGAACGTGACGTAGCTGATAAAATGGTTCACCGCAGCCTGCATACCGTTCTTTTTCGCCGTTTGCCGAAGCGTTTGCGTCATTTGTTCGTTCAACGCCTCGTACTGGCCGTAAATCGTGCGGATGCGAAACAGCTTCACAATTTGAATGCCGCCCATAAAATCTTTAAATTTTTCGGTCATTTTACCGAGCGTACGCAAGCCTTGTTCGGACAAAGCGCGGATATCCCGTGCAAATTTCAGGCTGACCAGAGAGGACAGCAGCAGAATGACGAAGGATACGCCAGCAAACCGCCAATCAATCACCGCCATAGAGACAATGGAGCCGATGCAGAAGACAACTTGAAGCAGCAAAACGAAGTAAACCTGCGAGAATGTAAACTCAACGGTCGTTACGTCGTTGTTCACTCGCGACAGCAAGTCCCCATGGTGGTTCTGCTCCAGGAATCTCGGCCGCACCCGGCACAGCTTGTCATAAAGACGTTTGCGGATATTCAGCACAGTCAGCTCGACACTGCGCTGGTATAAGTAAATGAACCAGGGAGAAATTATATTTTCCAGAAACAGGGCCACGCCCAAAATAACAAAAGCTTCCACCATCAGGGACGTATCTCGGGACACGGCGAAATCAACCAAGTTATGTACGACCAAGCTGAAGGCGATCAGAAACAATGTCTGGGTGAGCGCCGTTACAGCAAGGCCAATCGCGTACTGGGTTTTGCGCTTGCGGTTCATAAACGTCAGCAAGTAGCCGAGTTCTTTCACTTGCGAGAGCCATCCGCCCTTTTTCATGTGTACGACACCTCCCTGCGTTCGGCAGACTCGGTAAACTCCTGGTAATACGACTGGGCGTACAGTCCCTTCCTCTCGAGCAATTGTTCATGAGTGCCCTTTTCGACAATACTTCCTTGTTCCATAACCCAAATTTCATCGGCGTTTTGTACCGTAGAAAGCCGGTGGGCAATCACCATGGTCGTTCTCTGCTTCATCAATACGCCCAACGCTTCCTGAACCGCGCTTTCCGACTCTGGATCAAGTGCCGATGTGGGCTCGTCCAACAGCAGAACGGGAGCATCCTTCAGAAACGCCCGAGCCATTGCAATGCGCTGGCGTTGCCCACCGGATAAAAACCCGCCGCGCTCTCCGACATACGTCTGGTAACCGTCCTCAAGCTGCATAATGAAAGAATGAGCCTGAGCGGCTTTGGCGGCTTCGATAATCTCGTCCATCGACGCTTCTTCCCGCCCATAGCCGATATTTTCGGCGATCGTACCGCTAAACAAATATGAATCTTGGGTTACCACGGAAAAATGCGACCGAAGCTGCTCGGGATCAGCACCGTTTATCAGGCTTCCGAACACGCGGATCTCGCCCTGATCCTCCGGAAATGGATAAAAGCCGCATACCAGCTTAAACACCGTACTCTTCCCTCCGCCGCTCGCTCCGACAAGCGCAATCGTCTTGCCTTCCGGCACCGAGAAGTTAACATTCCGCAGAATCGGGGAACTTTCTTCATACCCGAAGGTTACGTTCTGAAACTGGATGGGGGCGGCGCTCGCTTTTGGAAGCAAACGGCCATTTTCCGTTTCGGTCGGCTGCTCGACGATTTCGGAGACCCTTCTCAGGGCACCGGTCATTTCGAACGTGCGCGTGATGAGCTCGGGAATATGCTCCAGCGGCTCCAGACACAGATTAAGCAAGTACAGGAAGGCGATCAGTTCTCCCGCGCCTAGCTGCCCGTTGTAGATCAAATAGCTTCCGTAACTGACGGCGAAAATGATCGGGCTAATCATCAGCGTAGAAAGCAGCGGGTTGACCCAGGCTTCCCGCTTTTTCACGGCCAGCTTTTTTTGAGCCGTCAATTGCAGCAGCACTTGGTAGGAGCGAGATAACATACCGGATAGCAGGTAGCTTTTTACAATAGGCATCCCCCCAAGCGTATCCTGGAGGTTGACGTTCATTCGGCCCATGTTCGCCTGGGCTTCCTCCGTCAACTGTTCCAACTGCTTGCCGATCCATTGGGAAACCAGCAGTGCTACGGGAAATAACAGCAGGCTGTACAGCATCAGCTCCCATTGGAGATACATCAAATAAGCGAAACAGCCGATAAATAATAGCGGATGATAAAACCACTGGGCGAGGTCCCGAATCATAAATTGCTGGATGAGCTGCAGATCGTTGTTGATCCGCGACAATACGTCGCCGGAGTGCTGCTTTTCCAAATAGGGGACCGGAAGTTTGCCGATATGACGCATGACATGGTTACGGATATCCCGCACCGCAGAGGCACTGCTTCGCTCCACACCAAAGCTCATGAAAAACTTCGCCGGCACACCGATCAAGATGACCACAAAGACCGTGTACACGATCTGCAGAACGATGGGCCCCGCCCCATTCTCAGCCTGTGTGGTCAGCTGCTCGACCAAACGTCCCGTCCATATCTCAATAACCGCGGCGGCAATTGCGGACAGGATACCGACGATCATCCAGCCTTTGTGACGGCTTACATAGGACATCAGCCAGCGGAACGCTTTCCAGGTAGCATAAGCGGTTCGGCGCTTGGAAGGCGCCGCTGTGCCTTGTCCTTGAACAGACGTCTGCCGGTCAGCTCCCATGCAGGACCCCGGCCTCCGCTTCGATCTGCTGCTTGATTTGCGCTAAGATGTCACGGATGACAACGGCCGTTTCGTCCACGCGCGTGAGTTCCAGTAACTCCTCGTGTGCGCCCTCCAGCCGGTAATCGGCGTAAGCTTGCGTCGTTGCCCTCTGCCAGGACGGCAACTGGTGCTCCAGGCGGAACGCTTCACTGTCCTTCGCAATCAGTTCGTAAATCCGGGCAGTTATCGTTCCTGAATTAATAAGCTGCGCTTCGTACGTCAATGTGGCTTTGATCTTCCGATGAACACGCTCCCGCACGAGCGGATTGCTCATTAATTCCTTCTCTTCTTCGTCGAAATCCGCAAGCATCTCTTCAAGCTCTTTCTCAGACGTTTCATAAGGTGTGAGTGCGTCCTTAATCCACGAGTCCACCATGAGCACGTCCGTTACGGAATACCCTCTTCTTTCCATCGATTTGGCTACCTCGAACGTCAGGTTGCCTCCGAAGCAGTAACCGAGCAGCACGTAAGGTCCTTCAGGCTGGATACGAACAATCTCATCCACATAACGGTTCAGCATGGCATCGTAATCGATGACATCGTCGATAAAATCAATGCCGTAAAGCACGACTCGGCCGTCTAGTCTGCTTGCAAGCTCTCGGTAACCGATGCCGAAGCCGCTGCCTGGAGGGAAGCAGAACACGTTCAGATCCCCTGTTTTATTTAGCTTAATGAAGGAGTCTCCCCCTTTATCCAGACCCAGATCCTCCTCTCCAAAAGCCATGGCTTCAACGGTTACATGATGGAATTGGCGATTCAGCGGTATCTCGATGCCCGTTTCATCGTAAACGGCTTGAACGAGCCTAATCAGACTTAAGGAATTGCCTCCCAGCTCAAAAAAGTTATCCTTTACGCCGACCTGTGGAATGCCAAGTGTATCCTGCCAGACACGGGCGATCTTCATCTCGAGCAGTGTTCTCGGCGCAACATATTCCGTTCCTCCAGTGACGGCTTCCTCTGGTGCGGGTAGCGCTTTGCGGTCGATTTTCCCGTTCGGGGTCAGCGGCATCCGCGAAAGCTGCACGAGGTACGAAGGAATCATATATCCCGGAAGCTGCTTGGCGAGCTGCTCCTTGAGTTCATGCGCCGCCAGCCTCGTTTCCGCAACGTAATAAGCGACAAGCTGCTTATGGCCGTTCGCGTCGTCGCGGGCGAGCACCACCGCTTCTTGCATGGCGGCGATCTTCAGCAGCTGCTCTTCAATCTCGCCGATTTCGATCCGGTAGCCGCGGATTTTCACCTGATGATCGATCCGCCCCCGGTATTCGATGTTGCCGTCCGGCAGCCAGCGGGCGAGATCTCCCGTCCGGTAAAGGCGTTCTCCCGGCGCAAACGGATGTTCCACAAACTTCTCTGCCGTTAGCTCCAGATGGTTCAGGTAACCTCTCGCAAGCCCCACGCCTGCCACGCATAACTCGCCGTCCACTCCCGGAGGCACAAGCTGCAGGTGGGCATCCAAAATGAAAATCCGGTGATTGGACAGCGGGCGCCCGATCGGAATAACTCTGCGCTCCGGCTGCTGCTCATCCGCATCCCAAAGCGTCGTAACAATCGAAGCTTCGGTAGGGCCGTAAGCATTGAAATAGTGGACCTTCTCCTTCCACTGCTGCACAAATTCGGCCGATACCGCCGAACCTCCTGTTACAAGCTTCGTTAAGCTGGGAAGGCGGTCCGGGTTCAAATATGCGCTGTACGTCGGAGGCAAAATCGCCGCCGTAATCGCATGCTCGTTCATATAACTCTCGAACAGGCGGTTGTCGAGAATCGTCTCGGCCGTCGGGATGTACAAAGTCGCGCCAAAATAGAGCGCTTTGAACACTTCCCAGCAGGACGCGTCGAATGACAGGCTGGCGAATTGAACGATCCGGTCATGCTCCGTGATGCCCAGTCTGTCCGCGAACATCAGCTTCAAGCTGACCAAACCACGATGCTCCAGCATGACCCCTTTGGGTTTGCCCGTCGTACCTGATGTATAGATGACATAAGCCAGATCATTCGGACCGCTGGCCGGCTCCAGATTCGAAGCATCCAGCACACCAGTGGATTCCGCCCCGCTATCGCCCCAAACAAAATCGTCTAATTCAAGGCGTGTTCCTTCAAAGTCGATCTTCTCGTGCAGATGTTTTTGAATCAGCAATAACGGTGCGCCTGAATCCTCGATCATGAAGCGGATGCGCTCCTCCGGGTAGTCGGGATCGACAGGCACGAAGGCTCCGCCCGCTTTAAGAATTGCCAGAATGCCGACGACCATATCAAGCGAGCGTTCGACCAGAATCGCTACCAGCTGGTCTGCTTCTACTCCTTTTTCCCGCAGCTTCCGCGCAAGGCGGTTGGATCGCTCGTTCAGCTCGCGGTAGGTCAATTGCCGCTCGTTCATTACGACGGCCACGTTATCCGGGTGATGCTCCGCCTGTTCTTCGAACAAGCCATGGATCGTTTTCCCCCGCTCGAACTCGGTTTCGGTGTCATTAAATCCCTTGAGCAGCATCTCCCTCTCGACTGGGAACAGCATATCGACTTGTCCAAGCTCCAGATCTGGCTGAAATAAAAGCATGGACAGCAACCGAACAAGATGGTCGGCCGCCTGCTCCATAAATGCCCGCTCGTACCGCTGTCCGTCAAAGCTTATTTCCAGCTTGATGGAGTGGTTTTGGCGGTCGAAGCGAAAAACGGTATCAGCCGCCACACGGTTACCCAGCGGTTCCGGGTGAATCGGGGCGAAGGATGCGATGGTGTTGACGACCGGAAGGCCATGCCCCTTATAGCTCAGATGGAGCTGCTCCACCATTTTTCGAAAAGGCAGGTGCTGATGCTCCAGCGCCTCGCCGATGGAGCCTTTGATGCCCCCAAGCAGCGTTTTCAGCGTAGTCTGGCTGCTTACCGATGTCTTGATCACCAAGATGTCATGCGGCGGCGTCTCGCCCTGGTCTGCGCTATACGAAGGCATGCCGACCAGCACTTGGTCCCGCCCGGTATATTTGAACAGCAGGGTTTTTACTCCTGCCAAAACAATCATGTACAGAGCCAAATCCGAACCGCTGGCGAGGCCAATGATTCTCTCCGAGAGTTCGCTCGGCAGAGTACGGTGAAGCAAGTCCGGCTCTGCCGCAGCTTCCCCGCCCTCGAATAATTTGGAGGATTGACTGTATGGAAGGAAGCTCAGGCTATCATCTGCGTCAAACTTGCCGCTCCAGTACCGTTCTTCCTTTTCAAATAAAGATTTCATTCGTACCTCCCCTAAAAATGAAGTGACCGCATACCCCGACGCAGGTCTGAAAAGGCTTGCTTTCGACCTGCGCGTTTAAGGGCTTGATTTACGGACTTGCAAGTTGTTCGCCGTTTTTCTTGGATGCGCACCACTTTCGGTTGACGGTGGAGCGCGCTTGTATTATTAGAACGCGAATTCGATCGTATCGACGGCACTCTTTGCGCCTGCCGCCGGTTTATGACATTCAATTCGGCTTAGCTCGAGTTGTGGATTTTCCGCAATTTGAGACAGTACCCGCAGGTAATCCTCAGTCAAGGTGCGGATCATCGTTTCTTTAAACAGCTTGGTGGCGTAGAAGAAGCCCCCGCTCAACGCCCCTTCGTTTTCATACATAAACAGCGTCAGATCAAACTTCGCTTCCTCCAAATGGTCAAGCTCGTAATTCTTCAGGCTGACCCCTTCCAGTTCGGCGTCTCGTTCTTCGATATTTTGCAAGTCGAAAACGGCATCGAACAATGGGAAGCGGCCCGGCTCCCGTTTCACATTCAAACGCTCCACGAGATCCTCGAATGGATAATCCTGGTTCTCAAAAGCACCCAAAGCCGTTTCCTTCACTTCTTCCAGGTAGGACAAGAACGTTTTGTCGCCAGACGGACGATTGCGGAGCGCCAGCGTATTAACAAACATGCCGATGACCCGCTCCAAATCGGCGTTAGTTCTTCCAGCCACCGGGGTGCCCACGATCAAGTCCTCCTGACCGCTGTACTTGGACAGCAACACAGTATAGGCCGCAAGCAGCACCATGAACAGTGTGCTTTCACACTCGGCCGCCAATTCACGCAGCCGCGCAGAGAGAGAAGCTTCGACATCGAACTCCACATGCGCGCCTTCGTAGCTACGAACGGCAGACCGTTCGTAGTCCATCGGCAGGTCCGCCGTGGGCAGCTCGCCTTCGAAGGTTTGCAGCCAGTACGCTTCCTGCCGCCCGATTCGCTCTCGGTGGGCCTTCGACTGCTGCCAAACGGCATAATCCTTGTAATGAATGCGCAGGGGTGGCAGCTGTTCTCCGGCGTAGAAACTCGAGAACTCCTCCATCACAATCGCCATCGATACACCGTCGGACACGATATGGTGCATATCGAAAAGGAGAATACGCAGGTGCGGCTCCAGCTCGATGACCCCGGCGCGCAGCAGCGGCGGTTGGCCGAGATCAAACGGACGAACGAAGTTGCGGACGATCTGCTCGATTTGATCTGAATCCTCTGTATCAGCTTGATGATGCTCGATAGCAAAATCGACCTGTGGGTATATCCGCTGAACCACTTCGCCCTTCATCATCTCAAAACCGGTGCGCAGCGATTCATGCCGTGTTATCAATTTTCGCAAGGCGGCTTCCAACCGGTCTAAATCAAACTCACCTTCCACCTGCACCAGTTCCGGCATGTTGTAAAGCTGATCTGCTCCATCCAGCGTGTGCTGAATGAACAGCCGTTTCTGCGCTGAGGACAGAGGGTAGTACTCTCTCTCTTCCGCTTGAGGAATGGCCTCATGCTCCCGCCGTTCCATCCCGGTGATCGCCTCGGCCATCGCCGCAATCGTTGAGTGACGGAATACGTCGCGCAGCGGCAGGTTGACGTTTAATTCCTTAAATACCTTGCCTGCCAGCGTCGTCGCCCGCAGGGAGTGACCGCCGATATCGAAGAAGTTGTCGTGAACGCCAATCTGCTTCGCAAGCCCCAGCACCTCCTGCCAAATCACCGCTAGCTCCGTTTCCAGCTCATTGCGCGGTGCAACATACTCCGTTCCACTTCCCGCTTCCCCTTCCGGCGAGGGCAGCGCCTTCCGGTCTATTTTCCC
Source organism: Paenibacillus sp. VT-400 (assembly GCF_001029205.1). Lineage (NCBI taxonomy): Bacteria > Bacillati > Bacillota > Bacilli > Caryophanales > Paenibacillaceae > Paenibacillus > Paenibacillus sp. VT-400. The sequence goes on from NZ_LELF01000065.1 coordinate 228,122, forward strand.
GTTCGGTGTCAGAGGCAAGCGATCCAGCTCCACGAAGTACGACGGGATCATGTAACCTGGCAACTCCTGCGCCAGCGCACTGCGCAGATCGTTCACTACCAGCTCAACTCCAGTATCCGGCGTGTAATACGCACATAGCGCTTTCTGCCCGTTCGAGTCACTTCGAACCAGCACCACCGCTTCGCGCACACCTTCCACCCGCAACAGCTGCGACTCGATCTCCCCCGTCTCGATCCGGTAGCCCCGGATTTTTGCCTGATTGTCGATCCGGCCGATGAAGTCCACGTTGCCATCCTCCATCCACCGCGCCAAATCTCCCGTGCGGTACAACCGCTCGCCCGCAGCGAACGGACTGTCTACGAACTTCTCTTCCGTCAGCTCCGGTCGGTTCAAGTACCCACGCGCCACGCCGACGCCGCCGATGACCAGTTCGCCCAGCACGCCGATTGGTACGGGATTCAGATGTGCGTCCACGATGTGAAATTTCGCATTCAGCCACGCTTTTCCGATCGGCACATGGCCTGTATGCGGCAGCTTCGTCAGCGGTTCGTCATAGAAACTGGAGTCGATCGCCGCTTCCGTCACACCGTAGGCGTTGATGATGCGGAACGACGAGCCGAAGCGTTCCTGTAAGGTTCGGTAATCCGCCACACTGCAGCTGTCGGAGCTTGTAATCAACAGCTCCATCCCGCTGAACTCCAACCCCTGTTCATGTACGTATTCCATAAACGGCACGATCAGCGCCGGTGTTGATTCGAAGATCGTCACTCGCTCCCGCACTATCCAGTAGTGCAGACGAGAAGGATCGATCCGGTCGTCCTTCGGCACAATCACCATCGTGCCTCCGTTGTACAACGTCCGCGCGATATCGCCCACAAACACGTCAAACGAGAAGCTCGCGAGCTGCAACAGCCTTACCGGAAACTGATCCAACCGGTATTCCCGCCGGTAACCCGCTGCCGTGTTCACCAGGCTGCGGTGCTCGATCATCACACCTTTCGGCTTGCCCGTCGTTCCCGATGTGTAGATCACGTACGCCAGATCCTCTGGGCGGGCTTCATGGAAGCTGTCCATGCCAACAACATCAACATCATCCACAACATCCAGATGGTTCCGATCCGCACCGTTCACAGCCCCCGTTAGTTTGCCAGAGACCCGACTGGAAGCCATGTTGGAGCCTTGATCAAAGCACATCGGAGCATTTGCCCGATCTTCGCTGTACGACACTTCGTCGTCGAGGTACAGCACCGACATCAGCGCCAGCTCCTCTTCGCGGAGCCAGGCCTCGGCACGTTCTCGCAGCGGCGTTTGTGTCAGCAGTACCTTCGCTCCGCTGTCTTCGAGCATAAACCGCACGCGGTCCGCCGGATAATCCGGGTCGAGGGGTACATAAGCCCCGCCGGCTTTCCAGACGGCCAGCACGGCCACCAGCAAGTCCACCGAACGCTCGGCGAGAATGCCAACGATTGACTCCCGGCCGATGCCATTTGCACGCAGCGTGACCGCTAAGCGGTTCGCTCGCTCGTTCAGCTCCACATACGTTAGGCGGTTATTTTCATACACAACGGCCTCCGCTTCCGGCGTACACTCTGCCTGTTTCTCAAACAGACGGTGGAACGTAGCCGCAGGAGCCGCTTCTAGCTGCGCTGGATTAAACGCATTGAGAACTTTTTCTTTTTCCTCTGCTGTCAGCAAGTTCAGCTCGGCAATCTTCGCATCTGGACGGTTTACAATTGTCAGGAGCAACTGCTCGTAATGTTTTGCCAGCCGTTCAATCGTCTCCCTTTTGTAAAGAGCTGTCGCATATTCAAAGCTGTAATCCAAGCCGCCGTTCTCCTCGCCCACATCCAAGCTGATATCAAACTTCGCAGTATCAAGTACGCTCGGATAAGGAATCAGGCGAAGCCCTTCCAGCTCAAATTGCTCGTTCTCCGTATTCTGCATCGTAAACATCGTGTCGAAGAGCGGATTGCGGCTTAAATCACGGGTGACTTGCACCTTGTCCACCAATTGTTCAAATGGATAGTTCTGATGCTCAAAGGCACGCAGAGTTGTTTCTTTGACTTCGTTCAGATATGACAGAAATGTTTTCTCCGAAGACGGATAACTGCGAATCGCCAGCGTGTTTAGGAAAATCCCGATCAACGGCTGCACATCTCCATGATTCCTTCCGGCAATCGGCGTACCAACGATTACGTCTTCCTGACCTGAATATTTATGCAAAAGCACGTTATACGCCGCAAGCAGCACCATAAACAGCGTCGTGCCCGTTTCCGAAGCCAGCTGTTTCAGGCCGCCGGTTTCTGAAGCGTCGAAGGAAAACTCCAGCGTTTGACCTTCGTAGCTCTGTACAGCCGGACGTGGATAGTCGGTCGGCATTTCCAGCACCGGAAGCTCGCCCTGGAACATGTCCAGCCAATACGCCCCCTGATGCTGAAGCCGTTCCTGCTGCTCCTGCGAATGCTGCCAAACGGTGTAGTCTTTGTACTGAATGCGCAACGGCTCCAATTGCTCTCCACCATACAAACGCACGAATTCTTCAACAAAGATTTCCATTGAAACGCCGTCAGAAATAATATGATGCATGTCGTACATCAGAATATGGCGTTCCGGAGCCAGCTCAACAAGGCCTACCCTCAACAGCGGTGGCTTAGCCAAGTCAAACGGACGGACGAAACCGTGAACCACCGCTTCGACCTCTTGCTCATCCGCTTGATAGAACTCCACCGCAAAATTCACGTCCTGGTAAACCCGCTGTGATGCTTCTCCATCCACCATTTCAAACCCGGTGCGCAACATTTCATGCCGCGCCACGAGCTTACGGAACGTTTCTTCGAACCTTGCCCGGTCCAAAGCACCCTCCAGCAACATCGCTTCCGGCATGTTGTAGTTAAGCTCCGCAACTTCCAGCTGATTCAGAATAAAGAGACGTTTCTGAGCAAAAGATTGCGGGTACACCTCTCGGCCATCCGTCACCGGAATGGAAACAAATATCTGCTGATCCAGCAGAGAAATGGCGGTAGCCATGCTCTCGATCGTGGAATGGCGGAACACGTCGCGCAGTGGCAGATCCACGTTCAACTCTTTATGAATCTTGCTGACCAACGTTGTCGCTCGCAGGGAGTGGCCGCCGATGTCGAAGAAGTTGTCGTAAACGCCAATCTCCTTCGTAAGCCCCAGCACCTCCTGCCAACTCACCGCCAGCTTCATTTCCAGCTCATTGCGCGGTGCGACATACTCCGTTCCGCTTCCCGCTTCCCCTTCCGCCGCTGGCAGCACCTTCCGGTCTATCTTTCCGTTCGGTGTCAGAGGTAGACGCTCCAGCTCCACAAAGTACGACGGGATCATGTACCCAGGCAACTCCTGTGCCAGCGCCCTGCGCAGATCGTTCACTACCAGCTCAACTCCGGTATCCGGCGTGTAATACGCGCATAGCGCCTTCTGCCCGTTCGCGTCACTTCGAACCAGCACCACCGCTTCGCGCACACCTTCCACCCGCAACAGCTGCGACTCGATCTCCCCCGTCTCGATCCGGTAGCCCCGGATTTTTGCCTGGTTGTCGATCCGGCCGATGAAGTCCACGTTGCCGTCTTCCATCCACCGCGCCAAGTCTCCCGTGCGATACAACCGCTCACCAGCGGTGAAAGGACTGTCTACAAACTTCTCTTCCGTCAGCTCTGGACGGTTCAAGTACCCACGTGCTACCCCAACTCCGCCGATAACCAATTCGCCTAGCACGCCGACTGGAACAGGGTTCAGATGTGCATCCACGATGTAAAACTTCGCATTCAACCACGCTTTGCCAATCGGAACATGGCCTGTCTGCGGCAGCTTCGCCAACTCCTCCTCATAGAAACTGGAGTCGATCGCCGCTTCCGTCACGCCGTAGGCGTTGATGATCCGGAACGACGAGCCGAACCGTTCCTGTAAGGTTCGGTAATCCGCCACACTGCAACTGTCCGAGCTTGTGATCAACAGCTCCATCCCGCTCAACTCCAGCCCTTGCTCGTGCACGTATTCCATAAACGGTACGATCAGTGCTGGTGTTGATTCAAAGATCGTCACTTGCTCCCGCTCTATCCAGTGGTGCAGGCGAGACGGATCAATCCGATCATCCTTCGGTACAATGACCATGGTGCCTCCGTTATACAACGTGCGTGCGATATCACCCACGAACACGTCAAACGAGAAGCTGGCGAGTTGCAGTAGCCGGACTGGGAACTGATCCAACCGGTATTCCCGCCGGTAGCCCGCTGCCGTGTTCACCAAGCTGCGGTGCTCAATCATTACACCCTTCGGCTTGCCTGTTGTCCCCGACGTGTAGATCACGTACGCTAGGTCCTCAGGACGAGCTTCATGGAAGCTGTCCAAGCCAGCAACCTTCAGATGACTCGGATCATCGCTGTTCACAGCACCCGTCAGCTCGCCCGAGACTTTACCGGAAACCATGCTGGAGCCAAGCGGTGCATTCTCCCGGTTTTCGCTGTATGACATTTCGTCGTCGAGGTACAACACCTTTGCAAGTGCCAGTTCCTCTTGGCTGAGCCAGGCTTCAGCACGCTCTCTCAGCAGCGTTTGTGTCAGCAGCACCTTCGCTCCGCTGTCTTCAAGCATAAACCGCACGCGGTCCGCCGGATAATCCGGGTCAAGCGGTACATATGCCCCGCCTGCTTTCCAGACGGCCAGCACGGCCACCAGCAGGTCCACCGAGCGCTCGGCGAGAATGCCAACAATCTCCTCCCGGCCGATTCCACTTGCGCGTAGCGTGGCCGCTAAGCCGTTCGCCCGTACGTTCAGCTCCGCATACGTCAGCCGAACGTTCTCGTAGACAACGGCTTCCGCTTCCGGTGTACGTTCCGCCTGTTCCTCGAACAGTCGGTGGAACGCGGCCGCCGGAGCCGCTTCCGGCTGCGCCGGGTTAAACGCGCCGAGAATTTGTTCTTTTTCCTCTTCCGTCAGCAAGTCCAGCTCAGCGATCTTTGCATTCGGATGGCTTACAATCGCCGCAAGCAAATGTCCAAAATGAATCGATAGCCGCCGGATCGTGCTTTCTTTATAAAGAGCCGTTGCGAATTCAAAGTTGCACTCCAGTCCGCCATTTTCTTCCGTAACATCCACACTCAGGTCGAACTTGGCCATACCATATTCGCTAGGGTACGGGGACAATTTCAGCCCTTCCAGCTCAAACTCTGACTCCTCCAGGTTTTGCAGGGAGAACATCGTGTCAAACAGCGGGTTGCGGCTCAAATCCCGGCTAACCTGCACTTTATCGACGAGTTCTTCGAACGGATAATTCTGATGCTCGTAAGCGCCTAAAGTCGTTTCTTTCACTTCTTCCAAATACGACAGGAAGGTCTTCTCCGAAGCCGGATAATTGCGGATCGCCAGCGTGTTGACGAACATTCCGATCAAAGGCTGCGTGTCGCCGTGCGTTCTGCCCGCAATCGACGTTCCGACGATCAAATCGTCCTGACCTGTGTATTTATGCAAAAGCACGGTATATGCGGCAAGCAACACCATATATAGCGTCGTTCCTCTTTGAGCGGCCAGCTGTTTCAAGCCTTCGTTCGTTGCCTCGTCCACGAAGGACGTCAGCGTATGTCCCTCATAGCTCTGTACAGCAGGACGCGGATAGTCCGTTGGCATTTCCAGAACCGGCATCTCGCCCCGGTAACGGTCCAGCCAGTAAGCTTCCTCGCGTTTCAATTGAATTTTTTGCTCGTCCGATTGCTGCCATACTGCATAGTCCTTGTACTGAATGTGCAAAGGCTCTAATGACTCACCGCCATACAGACGAACGAGTTCCTCAACGAACACGTCCATCGAAACCCCGTCGGAGATGATATGGTGCATGTCAAACATCAGTAAATAACGATCGGCGGCCAGCTCTACGAGCTCGGCACGCAGCAGCGGTGGCTTCGCCAAGTCGAAAGGTCGGATAAAAGCCTGCACGACTGCAGATGCTTCTTCCTCGTTCGCATGTCGACACACGACGGAAAAATCAACGCTCTCGTAAATACGCTGTACCGCTTCGCCTTGCACGACCTCAAATCCGGTTCGCAACGTTTCATGACGTTGGATCAGTCCGCGGAAAGCTTTCTCCAGCAGGCTATGGTCAATTGATCCTTCGAGCAGCAGCACACCCGGCATGTTATAGCTCTGCTCGGCTCCTTCCAGCTGATTCAGGATAAACAGCCGCTTCTGAGCTGAGGAAAGTGGATAATACGCTCTTGCGCCAACCAGCGGAATCGACGAGAACGAATGTTCTTCGATCCGGGAGAGGGCGAGAGCCATCTGTTCGATCGTTGAGTAGCGGAATACGTCGCGCAGAGGCAACTCGACGTTCAACTCCTGATGCACCTTGCTCACCAGTGTCGTTGCCCGCAGGGAATGGCCGCCCAAGTCAAAGAAGTTGTCATGAACCCCGATGTGCTCCAATCCAAGCACGCTTTTCCATATTTCAACCAAGTTGGCTTCGAGCGGAGTCCGAGGCGGAGTATGTCCTTCGCCTGGCTGCAAGCTCTCCTCAGGTGCCGGGAGGGAGCGGCGGTCAACCTTGCCATTCGTCGTCAGCGGGAGACGCTCCAACTGGATCAGGTACGTCGGGATCATATAGGCCGGCAGTTCCTGAGACAGCACGCTCTTCAGCTCGGCCGCCGGAAGCTCACAGTCCGCTTCATAATAGGCGCAAAGCTGCTTTTCGCCGGACACGTTTTCCCGCGCAAATACTGTCGTTTTCCGAATTCCCTCCACTTTCTGAAGCTGAGTTTCGATCTCGCCCAGCTCTATGCGGAAGCCACGGATTTTCACTTGGTCGTCCGTTCGTCCCACATATTCAATCGTGCCGTCCGGTAGCCATTTCGCCAAATCCCCCGTCCGGTACATGAGCTCTCCTGACGTAAAAGGATTGTGCACAAATTTCTCCGCCGTCAGTTCCGGCCGGTTATTGTAGCCCCGTACCAAACCTTCTCCGCCGACACATAGCTCCCCGACCACGCCGATCGGCAGCAGCTTATTCCGGCTGTCGACGATATACACCGTTGTATTGCTGATTGGTCGTCCGATAGGAACGGTAAGCGCCGACTCATCAACGAAGTCGACCGGAAGGTACGTGGTAAATATCGTGCTTTCCGTCGGTCCGTAAACATGGTTGAGCCTACCCGCTCCAAGATGGGCGAGTGCTTTACGTACATGACCAACCGAGACACGCTCTCCTCCAAACAAAATCGCCCGGACATCCCGAAAACAATTGACATTCACATCTACAAGCACGTTGAAGAACGCCGTCGTAATAAACATGACCGATATGCGCTGGCGCTGGATGAGATCCGCCAGTAGACCAATTTCCAGCAACGTCTCGCGGGGAACCAGCACCAGCCGCGCCCCGTTGGTCAGAGCACCAAAAATATCGAAAATCGCTCCGTCGAACGAATAGCTCGAAAGCTGGAGGACATGATCGCGATTGGTGATGTCGATATAATTTGTATTTTGCACAACGCGCACGATGTTGCGGTGCGAAACAAGGTTTCCTTTTGGCTTGCCCGTCGTGCCTGACGTATAGATCACGCAGGCCAGATCTGTCGCTTCAATCCCTTGATTTAGGTTTGTTCCGTCCTCGTGATAGAAAGACTCGTCATCCAGTAAGATCACCGAGTCCAAACCCGCCAGTCGCTCGCGCAAGCGGCTTTGTGTCAGCATGACCTGCGCTCCTGAATCCTCTATCAAGAAACGGATACGCTCCTCTGGATATTCCTGGTCAATCGGTACGTAAGCGGCTCCGGCTTTGTGTGCTGCCAGTATACCTATAACCATTTCGATGGAACGCTCAGCCATAATGGCGACCAGACGTCCTTGGGATATCCCGTGGCTGTGCAAGGTACGGGCAAGACGGTTGACACGTTCGTTCAGCTCGCGGTAAGTCATCTCTTGCTCATTAAAGGAAATGGCGGCTGCATCCGGGATGTACTCCGCCTGCTCTTCGAACAATTGAATGAGTGTCTTCCCGCGCGGAAATTCCGTCGTGGTGTCGTTAAAACGTCCGAGAAGTTCGGCCTTTTCTGCCTCGGTCACAAGTTCCAGCTCGCCCACGGTAATTTCCGGGTTATCCGTTACCTGCTCCAGCAGATGCACGAGATGCCCCTTGAGCCGCTCGATGCTGTCTTTATCAAACACTTCGGCGTTAAAGTCGAATCGAATTTCGATCTCGGCTCCCGGCATCACAGTCACGTTGAAGTTATAGTTCGTCTGCTCCTCCATCTGAACGTCAGCAATTGTCAGGCCGCCGTGCTGCTGGTCCCCCGCCTGCTCCATCTGTTCGTCCACCGGATAGTTCTCGAAAGCGATGATATGGTTGATCAGATTCTGCTTTTGCACGCTACGAGCTTGAATTTCATACAGCGGATAGTAATCATAACGCCCGGAATCCAGAGCCCGCTCTTGGAGCTTCGCCATCAGGTCGGCGAACACGGTGTCCACTTCGCTATTGACGCGGACCGGCACCGTATTGATGAACAGCCCGATCATAGACTCAATGCCCGGGATTTCCGCCGGTCTTCCGGCAACGACACTGCCGAATACGGCATCGTTTGTTCCGTTATATTTTTGCAGCATCACGCCCCAAACGGCTTGCAGCAGCGTATTGACTGTAACCAGGTGCTGTTTCGCCACCCGGTCCATCCGTTTGCTCAAGTCCTTGCCTAGTTCGGCGGTGACGTGATCAGCCATAAATCTGCCGCTCGGCGCTGGTTCCTTTTGCCCCGGAAGTACGGTTTGCCCTTCGTAGCCTGCCAGGAACGCCGTCCAATAGCCGGATGCTGCCTGATCGTCCTGTTTCTCCAACCATTCGATATAATCGCCATAATCCGATCCTTTACCTCCCGCTGGCTGCTTACCAGAGGTCAGGGCCGAGTATATCTCAAACAACTCCTGCGTCAGCTGAGCCAGGCACCAGCCGTCCATCAAAATATGTTGAAAACTCCACAGCACATGATAACTTTGCTCTTCGGTGCGCAGAATCGTAAACCGAACGAGCGCATCATGTTCCATGTTGAAGCCACGAAGCTTGTCCTCCTCGGCCTTTTCATCCAAGTAAGCTTGTTTCTCGTGTACCTGCAAATGAAGCAGCTCTTCATATTCAAAGCCGACTGGCTTATCGCGGTATATGATTTGCAGCGGCTCGCCCGCTGGTCCATTCGCAAAATTCGCCCGCAGCACCAGATGACGTTTTGCAAGCTCCATCCAGCTCCTCTCAAAAAGCTGGACGTCGAGCGCTCCCCGCATCGTAAACCGCGTCTGCTCAAAGTAAGCTGCCGCTTGCCGGTCAAGCGCGCTGTGGAACCACATACCCTTCTGCATCGGCGTCAGCGAGTAAATATTTTCGATTTCCCCGAGATGACTCGAGCGCTGGGCGATTTGCTCCAATTCTGTGATGGTCAAGCCTTTAAATTGCACGTCGCTTGGCGTCAATTCGGTGTTCTCTTTGCCTGCGCAGTGGGTAATGAGCTCTCGGAGACTTTGCTCAAGCCGCTGAGCGAAGGCTTCCATCGTTTCCTTGCGATACTGCTTCCGGCTGTAGCTGAGATCGAGCGATAAAGCACCGTCCAGCACCATACCGTTGATATCCAGCACAAAGCTGCGGGCCTGCCGGTCGCTAGCCGGGCTGCCACTGGAATAAGAAGATATGCCGATCTCGCCCTGGTTGACATCATCGTCGAACTGGCCGAGGTAGTTAAAATTAATTTCCGGCTCTGCGCCCCAAACCAAGCCTTCCTCCGATTTCGAAAGATAGCGGCATATGCCGTACCCAAGCCCCTTGTTCGGAATGCGGCGCAAGTTTTCCTTGACCTGTTTAATCTGATAGGTCAAATCCCGGTCACTTTCCGGCTCTAGGACGACCGGAAACTTGGTCGTAAACCAGCCGACTGTACGCGTGATATCGATATCCGTTCCGATCGATTCACGTCCGTGTCCTTCGAGATTGATCCGCACCCGTTCGTGCCCCGTCCATTTGCGTAAGGCTATGCCGAGCGCCGTTACCAAAATATCATTCATTTCGGTGTTGAAGGCACGGTGAACCCGCTTCAGTAGCAGCTCCGTTTCTTCGGGAGCCAAACGGACAAACAGCGATTCGTTGTCCTGCTGCGTCGTAACGTCCGCCTCCATATCCTTCGGCACGGCCGGAACCTCCATTTGATCCACGGCCTGCCAATAGGCCCGTTCCTTCTCCATCTCCGGGCTTTGCGCGTAAGCAGCCAACTGCTCGGACCAAGTGCGGTACGCATCTGTTTTCGCCGGGAAACGAATTTCTTCGCTTTTGCCAGTCTGCTCGTAACCTAGAGCGAAATCCTCCATTAAAATGCGCCAAGACACGCCATCTACCACAGCATGATGAACCCCGAGAAGCAAATGATCACCGTCCGCGCACTGGAACAGTCCCGCCTTCATGAGGGGCCCGTTCTCCAGATCGATGCCCGCTTGAATGTCCGTTGCCTTCGCTCCCACAGTCTGCGTGGGATTCTCCGCATCTTTGAAGTCGAACACATCCAGCGTGAACATCTCGTCTTCCTGAATCGCGCGGTTCCGTGCGCTAAACCCTTGTTCCGTTTTGCGGAACACCATCCGTAAGGCGTCATGATGCTCGGCCAGCTTTTGCAGCACCTGACGTACCATCTCTTCGTCGAAGCGTTCCTTCCGGTACAGCATCACCGACTGGTTGAAATGATGCGGGTCCGCAAAGGAGCTCTCGAAAAACCAATGCTGAATCGGCGTCAGCGCCGTTTCACCCGTAATTTCGCCTTGATCAATGGTACGTCCGATCGGTATCACATGCAGGCTAAGCTGTGAGATTGTCGGATATTTGAACAAATCCCGAATTTCCAGCTTGTACCCGGCTTGATGAAGCCGCGAAGATACTTGAATGGACTTGATCGAATCTCCGCCCAGCTCGAAGAAATGATCCGTTACCCCAACGCGATCGGCGTTCAATACCGCCTGCCACACATCGGCAAGTGTCCGCTCGGCTTCAGTGCGTGGAGCTACGTACTCGCCGCCGGTCAGTGCGTTTCCTTCCGGGGCAGGCAAAGCCTTGCGGTCGATTTTGTCGTTCGGGGTGAGCGGCATCTGCGGAAGCTGAACAAAATGTGCCGGAATCATGTAATTCGGCAATTTTTGCGCCAGCGCGCTTCTCAGCTCGCCGAGCGTAAGAGGGAGACTAGCGACCAGGTAAGCGCACAGTCCTTGCCCACTTTTGCCTTCCCGCGCAATCACAATCGTCTCCTGTACCGAGTCGATCTTCAGAAGCTGCTCTTCAATCTCACCGACCTCGATTCGGAATCCACGGATTTTCACCTGATGGTCGATCCGGCCCAAGTACTCCATATTACCGTCCGGCAGCCAGCGGGCGAGATCTCCTGTCCGGTAAAGGCGTTCTCCCGGCGCAAACGGATGTTCCACAAATTTCTCTGCCGTCAGCTCCGGTTGGTTCAGGTAACCTCTCGCAAGCCCCACGCCTGCCACGCACAGCTCTCCGTCCACTCCCGGAGGCACAAGTTGCAGGTGGGCATCCAAAATGAAAATCTGATGATTAGCCAGCGGGCGCCCAATCGGAATGACTCTACGCTCCGGCTGCTGCTCATCCGCATCCCAAAGCGTCGTAACAATCGAAGCTTCGGTAGGGCCGTAAGCATTGAAATAGTGAACCTTCGCTTTCCACTGCTGCACGAATTCGGCCGATACCGCCGAACCTCCCGTTACAAGCTTTGTTAAGCTGGGAAGGCGGTCCGGGTTCAAATGAGCGCTGTACGTCGGAGGCAAAATCGCCGCCGTAATCGCATGCTCGTTCATATAACTCTCGAACAGACGAGTGTCGAGAATTGTTTCGGCCGTCGGGATGTACAAAGCCGCGCCAAAATAGAGTGCTTTGAAAATCTCCCAGCAGGATGCGTCGAATGACAAGCTAGCAAATTGAACGATCCGGTCATGCTCTGTGATGCCCAGCCTGTCTGCGAACATCAGCTTCAAGCTGACCAAACCACGATGCTCCAGCATGACCCCTTTGGGTTTGCCCGTTGTACCTGACGTATAAATGACATAAGCAAGATCGTGTGGACCACTGGCCGCCTCCAGGTTCGAGCCATCGTCGCTATAAGCCTGCTTGTCATCTAGCGCCAATACGGTCCCTTCGAACGGGACTTGCTGTAACAGCTCTCTTTGAGTTAGCAGCAGCTGCGCGTTCGAGTTCTCCAGAATGTAGCGAATACGTTCTTCCGGGTACTCCGGGTCGATCGGCACGTAGGCACCGCCAGCTTTCAGAACCGCCAAAATGCCAATGACCGTCTCCAGCGATCTCCTGACCATCAAGCCTACCAACTGATTGGGCAGCACACCGACCGATCGTAGCGTACGCGCCAGCTGGTTCGCCCGTTCGTTCAACTCTGCGTATGAAAGCCGCTGCCCCTCAAAAACAACCGCCGTCGCCTCGGGTACACGCTTCGCTTGCTCCTCCACAAGCTGATGAATCGTCCGATCACGAGGATAGTCCTTCTCGGTATCGTTGAAGCTTTGTATTAATTCAAATTTTTCGTCCTCCGACAGCATGTCCGCTCGCACGATGTCCAGTTCCAGCTCATGAAGCCCGACGGACAGCAGGCGATTCAGATGGCCGACGACCCGATTCATGAACTCGGAGTCATATAAGTGCTCGTTATATGACAGCGCTAGCTGTATCGTCCCGCCGGCTAAACTGAATTCAAACGAACAGTCTGTGACCACGTTTTTCCCAATTTCGTCCAGATGCAGCTCCTTAAGGGATACTAGCGTATGGACGAAGGGTATCCCTTCTGCATATTGCAGATCCAGCTTCTCCGTCATTTTCAAGAACGGAATATGTTGATGCTGAATGGCTTCCGGCAAGGAAGTCCTCAGTTCGCTCAGAAGCGTCTTAAAAGTTGCCCCCACCGAAAACGAGTTTTTCAAAATGACCGTATGATTAACGGATCGACGCGTCTCCCCCTTTTTCGGCACAACCGGCATGCCGACCAGAATGTCTGAAGCACCTGTATATTTATGCAAGAGTGCCTGAACACCTGCGAGCAAAATCATAAAAGCAGCCAGCGGAGCACCCTTGCTCATTTGAAGGACCCGCTGCGCCGCTTCCTCCGAAAGCGAACCGCCAACGGTTTTCACATTGGGCACCAGGGAGTTTGGAGCTTTGCTGTAAGGCAACCGCGTCAAGGTATAATCGTCACTACCGAATTTTTCGTTCCAAAACAACGTTTCTTTTTCAAAAGCCATCTGGATCGTTCCCCTCTCTTCATCGGTAAAAGCAATCCGGCGGAGCATATGCCGAAGCAACGCTCCAGCCTCGCTCCTCTCTTTTTCAAACATCTGACAACAATATCAATGGCTTGCGCAACGTCACGCTTCGATTGCCCGGTTGATCACATGCGGCAATCCTCTGCCTAGCAGCTGTACAGCTCGGCTCCCATGCGTAAAGGACAACAAACATCGTTCTACGCAAGGATGCGGCTGCTTCGGACTCCTCTGCTTCAATAAGATTGCTGCGGACGAGCCACCCGAAGACGGGATTTGGTTTAACTTGGGGTTCGGAATTGGATTTGGGGATAAACGACAAGGAATGTTCCTCCTGTCGATGTAAGGCTTGCCGCAGGGTTCCGGCCGTCCAGCAGGAAGTCGACCGTACCTCCTGATTTGGTACCCGAGCTGCCTTTGACGAAGCCTATGTTTAAGGGGTATTGATACACTCTATGTACGATTTGATTATTCCCCCACAGCCCTGGTGTGGATAAGTAAAGATTCGGCTGCGGGGTAGTGAGCTTTTCCTAACGATTAAATTTAACGAGGGCACTGCATGAGACTCAAGGAATGCTCCGTATGGCATGAACGGGACTGCGCTTGGGTTGCGGAGAATTCCATGCTGATTGACGTTACCGCAGGAGCATAAGGAGAAAGTCTTCCACTTAGTTGAAAGCGCTACCTTAACATCAAGTCCGCACGCCCTCCGGAAGGCACTTTCATGCCTCTTGCCGGGGGCGGCCATCGGCTTGGCCAAGCTTAGGTCGTTACTAACAAATCCTTGGTCTCCTGAGAGATCACCCGCTGCATACTGGACTTGATAATGTCGCAGCCGGCGGCCAGATGCTCCATCGAGACGGTCAGCGGAGGCATGATCTTCAACACACAGTCTCCTCTGCCGGCTCTTTCAATGATGAGCCCGTTCTCGAAGCTGATATCCGTCACCCGCTTCGCCCCGGCTTCATCCATGAACCCCGAGACGTCAATGCCCCAGATCAGGCCGAGTCCGCGGATGGCGATGGACGGATGCAGAGGCTTGATTTCTTGATCAAGGAACGAGCGCACATATTCTTCCTTCTGCTTCACCTGAGCTTCCAGTTCGGTTCTGTCCCGGAACTCGAGAGCAGCCTTCGCGGCTACAAAAGCCAGCTGGTTGCCGCGGAAGGTGCCGTTGTGCTCGCCCGGCGTCCAGATATCCAGTTCGGGCTTCAGCAGCAGGAGGGACATTGGCAGGCCGTACCCGCTGATCGACTTCGACAGGGTAATGAGATCCGGCTCGATCCCCGCACGTTCGAAGGAGAAGAATTCGCCTGTCCGGCCGCATCCTACTTGAATCTCGTCTGTAATGAGCAGAATATCGTGCCTGCGGCAAAGCTGCTGCAGCTCACGTAGCCACTGCGCGTCGACAACGTGAATTCCGCCTTCGGCTTGTACCGTTTCAAGCAGGATCGCGGCCGGCTTGTCGATTCCGGAGTGCGAATCAGTCAGGATATTCTCGATATAACCGAGCGTATCCATTTCTGCGAAAGCCCCGCTCGGGTGCGGCATGAACGTAACTCCGTCCAGAGGAAGCCCCGCCCCTTCTCTCATGGACTTGGAGCTTGTCGCCGACAGACTGCCGAGCGACATGCCGTGGAAGCCACCCATGAATGCGAATATTCCACTTCTCTTCTTCGCCTTGCGTGCGAGTTTCAGGGCCGCTTCCACCGCATTCGTCCCTGTTGGACCGCAGAATTGAAGCTTGTAATTCAGCTTCTTCGGCTCCAGGATCCGCTCGGAGAAGCTCTGGATGAATTCACGCTTGGCCATTGTATACATATCCAGACCGTGCATAATCCGGTCGGAGGTCAAGTAATCGAGAACCCGGTCTTTAATATAATCGTTGTTATGGCCGTAATTGAGTGCCCCGGCACCTGCAAAGAAATCAATATATGCTCTTCCGTCCTCAGAATATAAAAGGTCTCCCTTGGCCCGGTCGAATACCACCGGAAAGCTTCTGCAGTAAGATCTTACGTTGGATTCCAGCTTTTCAAAAATGCTCACTCGCTTCATCCTCCATCGGAATTGGGATAAGGTTGGCTCTATCTTTCCGAACCTTCCTTTCTAAACCTTCTGACGTCATGGAGTAACATATTCTAGGCTGTCATTTTCCACAATTGTTGGTCCCCACATGCCGGCTTGTTGGTTAGCCAGTATACTGGTCTCTCGCACACAGCTTGGATGGGTATAAAAAACCCTACAATTCCATTTATTAGAATAATAGGGAATAAGACCTAGGTTGAATTATATCAAAATTTACAAAAATGTATAGTGAAATTTTTGTTAAATATAGTCATTATATTGTTAAATTTGGTTCATAAAACATTATGTGTTAACATTTTTCGTTAAAAAGAGTGAATGTAGAAGAAACGTTGGGAATGATTTGACATCAATCGAGGAATTCGACGAGTGTTGACATTCAGTCATTTAACAGGTAAATTTGGTACATATTTCCTTTAAATATTCTTTGCCGGTGTTCCGATTCCTTGCACTTTGTAATAACTTAACATGATTACCTGACCAATTTCTGAAAGCCTGGCTGGAAACTGGCCACAGCGTCCACACGGATGGTAGCCGACATAGTTTTGTATCACGCCTTCTTCTCTGCACCTCTGTTAGAGTAAAGGGTGAATATATTTTGCTCCTCTTCATCAAATCGTACGTGAGATTTTCCTTCATACGCTTTCCGATGTCCTTCATTTATTTACATGCAGATTACAATCGCGTTCTGAGTCCGAATTGAACGGTCAATAATTTTATTTCGCGTAATAAGCTCCTTCATCAAGCGCATTGTTGCTTCTTGGCATACCATTTTGTGAGTTGTTGAAAGATGTACCCGTCACGTTCAGTCATCTTCCTTTACCATTCAAATGATCTTTTATGCCCGATCCGCATCCTTCTTGGGGATATATTTGCACTTACGAGTTGCGAAGGTTAATGATTCTCTTTAAGAAGTTGATTACATTCGTGCACGAAGAATATTTCTCAAATGTGAGAATTACAAAAGGATACTCTTCCTAAGATACTTTATAATCTGATGGATTTTCGTCCAATGAATGACCGCAATTTACAATACACAAACACAAATAAGGTGGTTCTAATATTCAGAACCACCCTCCTGAAACATCAAAAAAGTCCTGATGACTTAGAGTCATCAGGACCATTATTTTGTCCATACTTTATTAGTTTACTGAATTCCTTACCTTACTCAACCGTTACACTTTTCGCCAGGTTACGTGGTTTATCTACATCATGACCCAGTGCCAGGGAAGCATAGTATGCCAGCAATTGCAGCGCAACTACAGACAAAGCAGGGCTAAGCAGTGGCAGCGTCTTAGGAATCGCAAACGCTTGGTCTACGGATTTCAGCAATGGTGCTACGTGCTCTTCATACGTAATTGCCAATACATCTGCGCCACGTGCTTTTACTTCCTTAATGTTGCTCACTGTTTTCTCAAGTACGTTCTCCTGCGTTGCCAGGGCAATAACAGGGATACCATCTTCGATCAATGCAAGCGTACCATGTTTCAACTCACCCGCAGCATACGCCTCGGAGTGAATATAAGAGATCTCTTTCAGCTTCAAAGATCCTTCTTGAGCTACTGCATAGTCAAGACCACGGCCAATGAAGAAGAGATGTTCATGTTTGGAGATTTGCTCTGCATATCCTTTGATTGCTTCCGCTTGCTCCAACATGGATTCCACTTGCTCAGGCAATGCTTGCATTGCTGCCAGCGTGTGTTCAATCTCTTCTGCAGATTGAGTACCACGAACTTGTGCAAGGTACAGACCAAGCAAGTTAAACGCAATCAATTGCGAAGTATACGCTTTGGTAGAAGCTACTGCAATTTCAGGACCTGCCAATGTTGCGATAACATCATCTGCATCACGTGCAATGGAGCTGCCCACTACGTTTGTGATTGCCAGTACATGTGCCCCATTGGATTGTGCTTCACGCAATGCAGCAAGTGTATCGGCAGTTTCACCGGATTGGCTCACTACGATTACAAGTGTATCTTTGTGCACGATTGGGGAACGGTAACGGTACTCGGAAGCCACATCTGTTTCAACCGGAATACGTACCAATTGCTCAATCACTGTACGTCCAACCAGACCTGCATGGTACGCTGTACCACATGCAATGATTTGAACGTTACGGATATTTTTGATTTGTTCTTCAGTCATTTTCAACTCAGGAAGTTGAACTTTTTTGCCTTCATTATCAATGCGACCCAGCATAGTATCACGATATGCTTTTGGTTGCTCATGAATTTCTTTCAGCATGAAGTGCTCGAATCCGCCTTTTTCTGCGGTTACAGCATCCCAATCGACACGAATCATTTCCCGAGAAATAAAGTTACCTTCAATCGTCATCAATTCGACAGCATCATGTGTCAATACAGCCATTTCACCATCATTCAGAATGTACACGTTACGTGTATGTTCCAGAATTGCCGGGATGTCGGAACCAATGAAGTTCTCGCCTTCACCAATACCAATAATCAATGGGCTTGCTTGACGCACAGCTACGAGTTTCTCAGGCTCATGCTCTGTCAATACACCCAGTGCAAATGCGCCACGCAACAACGTGATCACTTTTTGTACTGTTTTGACGATATCACCATTGTATTCACGTGCGATCAGGTGAGAGATAACCTCAGTATCTGTCTCGGAAGTGAACGTGTGACCTTGAGCCATCAATTCATCCTTCAGATCCAGGTAGTTCTCAATAATACCGTTATGCACAACAGAGAATTTCTGGCTTCCATCTGTGTGTGGATGAGAGTTCTCATCCGATGGTTTACCATGAGTTGCCCAACGTGTGTGTCCGATTCCGGCATTACCTACCAGTGGTGCACCATCCAGCTTGGCTTCAAGGTTCGCAAGACGACCAAGAGCTTTCGTGATTTGCAGACCTTCCGGTGTGAATACCGCGATACCTGCAGAATCATAACCACGATACTCGAGTTTCTTCAATCCTTCGACCAATACCGACTGAGTGTTCTTATTACCAATATATCCAACAATACCGCACATAATTTATTTCCTCCGTTTGTATATGAATACTGTGTCACGAAGAGAAACAGGCAGAGGCGGCACATCGGAAAAATGAGTGATTGCCTAGCGTTTCATGAATACTTGGTACTTATTCAATTATCAATGATCAGAGCGACCTCGTGTCGCCCCGCTGTCATCATAAGCTGTTATGAATGCAATCATGAATGTACATCATTTTCCCGTCCGCGTACTGTTTACGCTCTTCACGCACATTCATTTGAATTTTAGTTTAACTCTTGCACCTGCACCGGCGCGTTGTGTGGACAGTCACCTATCCATTTTCCGCAATCCGGTTTACGGCTCTGGTGCTTCACCGGGAGGTCCCCGCCGAACAATCCGAACACCTCCACCTCGTCAGCTTGATTGCCGTTGATCTTAATCAGCCGTTCTTCAACCTAGAAGAAATCCTGATCAACATCATCCCGCGCAACTCCAAGCTCTGGCGCTTGTGTAACTGTAACCTTACGTTCCTCACTTTCTGTGTCTGAATGACGACTCCACTCATTATATGCACGTCAGGTCCATTTTGCAATGGAGCAAAGTACCTGTGACAATTTTAGCATATTTACCTACAATCCCGACCGGATAAACGGACCTATGGTCTCATCAGGCCGGGACGCAGGAATATCCATGCATAAGTCCTAAATCATGTTATATTAAGCCTCGTTCTACACAACAATTCACTTAAGAAAACCTTATGCAGAAGGTATCTCTTACATCTTCCAGTCCTATACCAGCTCTTTTTGCACTACATCTGCGATTTGAGACACAAATTGTTCAAGTTCGTCTTTATCTGGTCCTTCCGCCATAACACGGATCAGAGATTCAGTACCTGAAGCACGAACGAGTACACGTCCATTATCGCCGAGTTGCTGTTCTACTGTAGCAATAGCTTGCTCGATTGCAGCATTGCCCTCGTATTTGCTCTTATCTTCAACACGCACATTCACCAATACTTGTGGGTACTGGGTCATTAGCGCTTTTAGTTCACTCAGTTTTTTACCGGAAGCCTTGAGCGTATCCACGAGTTGAATCGCAGTCAGCATACCGTCTCCAGTTGTATTGTAATCCAGGAAAATAACATGGCCAGATTGTTCTCCACCCAAGTTGTAACCGCCGCGACGCATTTCCTCCATCACATAACGATCACCTACTGCCGTTTTAGCTGTTTTCAGTGCAAGTTTCTCTGTTGCTTTGTAGAATCCGATGTTACTCATAACGGTCGATACAACAGTACTGTCCTTCAACTTGCCTGCACGATTCATCGCATCACCACAGATACACAGAATGAAGTCTCCATCCACCTCAGCGCCTGTCTCATCAATAGCAATCAGACGATCCGCATCCCCGTCAAAAGCAAGACCCAGATCTGCTTTATGTTTGAGCACTTCTTGTTTCAGATTCTCTGGATGAGTTGATCCACATTGCTCATTAATATTCAGGCCGTTAGGCTCAGCGCCAATGGCAATGACTTCTGCACCTAGTTCACTGAACAATTTTGGTGCCAGTTCATAAGCTGCTCCGTTTGCACAGTCCAAAACAATTTTAAGTCCAGAGAACGATTCATTTACAGTCGTTTTCAGGAAATCAAGGTAACGATAACGGGATTCTTCATCTGTCGTTACAGTACCCAGCCCGCCACCAACTGGCCGTGGCAATTGATCTGTCTCCGCATCCATCAGTTCTTCAATCTGGTTCTCTGTTTCATCAGACAGCTTGAAGCCATCTCCACCAAAGAACTTAATTCCGTTATCCTCAACCGGATTGTGGGAGGCCGAGATCATCACGCCCGCGTCAGCTTTCAACAAACGTGCAATGTACGCCACTCCCGGAGTGGATACAACGCCCAGACGGATCACATCAGCGCCAATGGACAACAGACCTGCAACCAGTGCGGATTCCAACATCAATCCCGAAATACGAGTATCCATGCCGATAACCACTTTTGGTCTTTCCACACCACCTGCAAGCACGTAACCACCACAACGTCCAATGCTGTAAGCCAGCTCTGCCGTTAACTCTTTATTGGCAACCCCTCTTACACCGTCTGTACCAAAATATTTCCCCATGATTTAACTCCTTCTATTCGCATCATATACGAGCACTATTATTATTTTTTTGAGAATTTTAAAATTAGAACGTTTACGGATTCGCGCCACTTTTACTGCCAGTACCGCTGTTATTATTATTTAAATTACCTCGACTGCTTGTGCTCCCCTGTTGACCCTGATCCTGAGTATCCGTATTCGATTCCGTTTCTTCTTCATCAGGAACAGGCTCTTTTTCCCCATTTTCAACCTCGGCTGGTGTTGGGTCAGGTGCTACCGTTCCCTCGTCCGTCGGTTCTTCGCCAGGAGTGGTCGTGGTGTCTTCAGCCTTTTCGCTAATTTTGACCGTCGCACTTAATGCAGTGGATGATTCATCCAGTTTGGCATAACGGGGCAGATCGGCTTCAAGCTTGATCTCATGCGTTCCGACCGCAAGTCCAGCAAGATCCCCGGTTAACGTGAGATCATCACTACTCAGACCCTCAAGCATACTTGCTGAGCCTGTAAGTGTGAGGTTCAGACCGCCGCTTCGAGGCGTAACCAGCGTCCCTTCCAGTCCATTCCCCTCACCGGTAAGTGTGATGGGGACGTTCGGAAAGACTTTGGTTGTCTCCTCTGCCTCGTCAAATGGTGATATGGTTACCTTGATCTGAATCGAACTAGGCTCGATTTTCTCAAAACCGGAAGGCGGCGTCAAGTCCACGTTAACTGTCGATGTACCCGACTGATCAAACTGTGTAAGATCAAGGGTTACTTGGTCGTAGGACTGTATACCTGCAAGCGCATCCTCTGATCCATAAACCGAGACTTCTTTCACGTTTGGCTCTACCGTGGAGAGTACCAGGCCTTCCGGAAGCTGTCCCGAATATTT
Source organism: Paenibacillus sp. VT-400 (assembly GCF_001029205.1). Classification (NCBI taxonomy): domain Bacteria; kingdom Bacillati; phylum Bacillota; class Bacilli; order Caryophanales; family Paenibacillaceae; genus Paenibacillus; species Paenibacillus sp. VT-400. Next base: position 249,449 of record NZ_LELF01000065.1, read on the forward strand.
GATTCTTAAGGGTACAGATGTATAGGGCTGATTGACCGGAACTCGGACTTCAACCGTTTGAGGCGTTATAATCGCATTTTCAAGGACCTTGCCTTCAGCATCGTATGCTTGAAGTTTCACTTTTTTCTGTATGACATCTTCCTTGGCATCTTTCACGCTCACACTGCCCTGGACCTTCGCTACAGCCTCGAGTTGCCCTTCGGGCAGAGTTACCTTAACCGGCGTCGAAGGTTCAGTTACGGGCGTTCCAGCGCTGTATCCGGCGGATGGTTCCCCTTCGGGTACAATATTCACATTGAAGGATTTGGTGCCCAATTTTTCTACGTTCACCGTAACCATGGAAGGTTCCATGCTGACCACTTCTACCCCGGAAGGCAAATCAGGTACAAGTGGCAGTGTATTGGACCCATCTTTCACCTGACTCAGATCGACCAGTACCTTGTAATCGTCATTCGTAAAAATCGATGTTAGCATCGAGCGCTGTCCTTTAATCTCCAGCCGGACCTCATCCGTACTTAATGAAGTGAGCACATAGCTGTTGCTATCTAATCCATAAGGTTGAACAGGCACCGTACGTTCCACAACCTTGTTGGTTGTCCCTGTTGTAATCGTAGGGGTGGTTGGTACTTCATCCAGATGAATCATGAACCAGAGCAGCAGGCTCACCGCAAGCGCAAGTATTTTGGCAAAGTTATTATTGTTAAACCACTTATCCATTGTTACGTCCTCCCTTCCGTTTCCAGAAGGTTGTCCAGCCATTCTTTTTCAGATTGGATGTAGGGCGCAACTCCTCATACAGTTTGGCAATCAGCGATTCTTCCTTAATATCACGAACGACCTGTCCATTCATTGCCAGTGACACTTGTCCTGTCTCTTCGGAGACAACCAAACAGATCGCATCTGCAACTTCGGTAATCCCGATTGCTGCACGGTGACGTGTTCCCAATTCCTTACTAATAAAAGGATTCTCTGATAATGGCAAATAACAAGCTGCCGCCGAAATCTGTTTTCCCTGTATAATAACGGCTCCATCATGGAGCGGTGTATTTGGAATAAAGATGTTAATCATCAGCTCCGAGCTGACCAGAGATTGCATCTTAATGCCCGATTCCGTGTAATCGTTCAGACCCGTTTCACGTTCAAATACGACCAAAGCGCCAATTTTACGCCGTGACAAATAATTAACTGACTTAATAATCTCACCAATTAACACGGTTAGTTCTTCATCACTCGCTGCCGCTGAACGTCCAAACAGCTTACCGCGTCCCAATTGCTCCAGACCACGACGCAGTTCCGGCTGAAAGATAATGAAGACCGCAACGACACCAAACGTAAACATCTGGTTCATTAACCATTTGAGCGTATACAGGTTTAGCCACGTACTTAATGCCCAGATCAACACAAGGAACAGAATCCCTTTTAGGAGCTGAACCGCACGTGTCCCCCGCACAAGCAAAATCAGTTTGTACATAATATAGGTAACGATCAATATATCGATAACGTCCTTAATGGACTCTGTCCACGTTAAGTCAGCAAAATAATTCATAAGCCAGCCCCCGCTATCCCCATTGATGAGTAAACCCTGATCTCATATTAACCCATTAGGATTTTATATAATCCTTTGTCTCCGCATTTTTGCATCATTCGATTTGTGCAAAATGCTTATCTATATGTAGTAGTATGTTCTCTTTAGTATCTAGGTTATAACGTTAACGTTCAGGTTGCAAGTTACGGCAGTCTCAAACTGCACATAAACATCACATTTACCATGAATTACAAAGTTTGCGTATAAAAAAAGAGTACCCCATGCAATCTGGAGGTACCCTGCTTGGTATATACCATTGAAGAATTTTACCCTGTTCTAGCGATAAGCCACTTCATTTACCATATTGGTTATTTTGTACCAGAACCAGTCCAGCGCCTGATCAATACTTTTCACCTGACCTGAAATATGCGCCGTTGAAGCCTGAAACAGTTGTCCGTCGATAACCGTCAGATTGCCGTTCACATCACCATATACTTGTGCGGTTCCATTTTCTATCGTAAGATCGCCAGCAATTGACTTACCTTCAGGAACAATAACCGTGTTACCCTGAATCACGATCTGGTCCAGATTATTTCCCTTAACAACCATTTCGTTATTCTGATTCCAGAAATTCAAGGCGCTAAAGAGCATCACGACCAAAAAGAAGGCTGCCGCCGTCAGCGCGGGATGTCCTTTGACCCATTTGAGCCATGCTTGCTGTCTCTTGGGCTGGGGCAGAGCATTCATAATTCGATTGGTCAGCTCATCAGAGGCAGACGGTGAATAGTGTTTCATGGCAAAGAGTAACATTTCCGTCTGTTCCAACTCTTTAAAGCGCATGCGACAATCCGGACAGATCACAAGGTGACTTTTCAGTTCAACCTTCTGGGCCGGGGACAACGACTCATCCAAACATTCATGCATTAAAGAGACGGCCGAGTTGCAATCCATATGAGAGCCAATCCTTTCTTAAATCACTTAGTCCATGTGCCATTAAAAAGCACGCATAAGACTTGCATACATTACATACGCATCCGTTTCGGATATGTTTCAAATAATTTCGCCCATATTTAAAGGCGTTTAACATTTATAACTTATACTCCAATTTTTTACGTAGAAAATCACGGCCCCGATGAACGCGTGTCTTGATCGTTGTTACGGGCATACCTGTCACATCACTGATTTCCTGTAGCGACAAGTCCTGTAAATATCTCAGAATCATAACGGACTTATACTTGGCTGGCAAACTGTCAATGGCCTCACGAATGAGTGTCTGCGTTTCTGACAGGAGCGCTTCACTCTCAGGTGTACGATCATCACTCGGGAGCATCGCATAACCATCAGATCCTTCCTGATCATTCAGTTCAGCATCCAATGAGTATGAAGGTTTCTTCCTGCGCAGTCGGTCAATACACAGATTCGTTGCGATCCGGTAAATCCAGGTTGAGAACTTCTGGTTCGGGTCGTACTTCTCCATATTACGAAACACACGCAAAAACGTCTCCTGCACAACGTCTTCAGCTTCATGACGATTGTTCAGCATCCGGTATGCCAAATGAAATAGCTTGTCCTTATATAGTTCAACGATTTCTGCAAAGGCTCTCTGGTCGCCCTTGAGCACCAGTTTAATAAGCCTGTTCTCCAAATTGTCCACCCTTATTCCCCCAGACATGCTGATGGGTCTTCCGTCTTCTGATACCCGTCCACACTTGTAATTCACCAATCAAATCGTAAATCAACTTTGGTCAAAAATCAAGACTGTATGACAAATATCCGCCAAAAACAGTAAAAACGGGAACTCCCGCAGGAGTCCCGTTTCATCTCTTACTCCGTAGAGCAGAGAATGGAGCTTTTTAGTTAACAAAGTAATGGGTACTTTGTTACATATAATCATCATTCACAACAAATTGATAATCAACCTGTATTACGAAGTCCTGCAGCGATTCCATTGATTGTCAGCAACACTTCTCTAAGCAGTTCCGTATCATCCTCACCACGTTCACGCATATCTCTGAGCTCGCTCAGAAGTTGAACCTGCATGTAGGATAACGGATCCACATAAGGGTTACGAAGGCGGATGGATTCTTGAATAACCGGTACATCATCCAGAATTTCAGCTTCTCCGGTAATTTTCAGAATCAGCTCTTTTGTGAGCTTGAATTCGGCTTCAATCTGACCGTAGATGCGATCACGGGCTTCCTTGTTCGAAGTCATGGCTGAATATTCTTTGGCAATGACCAGATCTGCCTTGGCTACGGCCATCTGTACCGTATCAATTAATGTACGGAAGAATGGGAAGCTTGCATACATTTCTTTCAGGACAACCAGATTTTCCTCTTTATCCTGATAGTAACTTTGCAATCCTGTTCCTGCCGCATACCATGCCGGAAGCAGATAACGACTTTGAGTCCAGGCGAATACCCAAGGGATCGCTCTCAAATCTTCAAACTTATCGCTATTTTTACGCTTGGATGGACGGGAACCAATATTCAGCTCACCAACCTCCGGAAGCGGCGTTGATTCTTTGAAGAAGGTGAAGAAGTCTGGATCACGGAAAATCAGATCCTGATATTTCGTCAGAGATACTTCCGAAATCTCTTTGATGATGCTGTCCCAATGACGTTCGGATGCTGACTCTTGCGGCTCAAGCCCATTAAGTGCTGCTGTGATTAGAGCCGAAGTTGCCTGCTCCAGACTGCGGTATGCAATCCCCTGAAGGGAATAACGGGAAGAAATAACCTCTCCCTGCTCCGTAATCTTGATGCCGCCACCAATCGTATGTGGTGGTTGAGCAAGAATACTGCGGTTGAGTGGCATGCCGCCACGTCCAAGAGCCCCGCCACGTCCATGGAAGAACTTCAGCTTAACGCCGTGGTCATTACCTACAGCCGTGATGGCATTCATCGCTACGCGCAATTCCCAGTTGGCTGTAACCACACCGCCATCCTTGTTACTATCTGAATAACCAAGCATGATTTCATGCAGTTCATTCCGTCCTTTTACGCTTGCGCGGTATACAGGAAGGTTGAACAGCTTCTGCATAATGTCCGAAGCCGCATGTAGATCATCAATCGTTTCAAACAGCGGTACCGCTTGAAGTGTAGATACAACGTCACCGTTGTGTCCTTTGGTGAATAAGCCCACTTCCTTGGCAAATACCATAACCTCCAGCAAATCACTTGCGCCCTGCGTCATACTGATCAGGTAACTTGTGATACAGCCGTTCCCAAATTCGTTCTGGGCACGTTTGATGGTACGGAAGACATCCAGACACTCTTTGGTTCCCTCCGTGTATTGGTGATAAGGAGAAGTAAGCGGACGTGGATCATCCAGCAAACGAGCAAGCAGATCGATTTTACCGTCTTCAGTCAGACGTGCATAATCCTCTACAATGTTCATTTTCGCCAAAATCTCCGACATCGCATTTTCATGTTCCTTACTGTGCTGACGCACATCCAATGCTGCGGTATGGAAACCAAACAACTCGACTTGACGAATCATTTTGCGAATGGTCGTATCTGCTACGTAATCGGCAAAATGATGGCGCAGACTTCGATCAATAATCATCAGTTCATCAATCAAATCCTGTGCGCTATGATAACGGTCAGGCTGACCTAATTTGTTTTCATCCAGTACATTGTTCAGCTTGGCAATCATATAAGCCAATTTGATGCGGTATGGCTCTTTTTCATTCCGCCAGATATCCACTTTTTTCAATGTAACAGAATTACGATCCTGCTCAATCGACTGCACCAGCTCATCCGATACATGAATGATGTTTGTGCTGAAGCTGAGATGGCCCATAAGTTCAATCATAATCCGTTGGTATTCACGCAAAGCGAGCTTGCGTTGCATCAACAGCGTCTGCCATGTTACATCTGAAGTTACCGAAGGATTTCCATCCCGGTCTCCACCGATCCAGGAACCGAACCGCAAATACGTCGGCACATGCCAGTCATGGTCAGGATAAAATTTATTCAGGCAGCGTTCCAGCTCCTGATATACATCCGGAAGTACGTGGAACAACGTTTCATGAAAGTAATACATCCCGTTCCGCACTTCATCAAGCACAGTCGGTTTGCGGTCGCGAAGTTCATCTGTCTGCCAGAGTGTAATAACCTCATTCAGCAGCTTCTCACGCAACTGTTCACGTTCACGCAACGTCAGCGTAGGATTATCAAGTGACATGACATCTTCGGATATCCGTTTATGGATGTCCAGAATAACCCGGCGCATAGCTTCGGTTGGGTGAGCTGTCATAACGAGTTCCAACGACAAATCGTCGAGAATCTCTTCCACCTCTGTATGAGACAGTCCACGTTCCTTAAGATCCTGTACTGCTTTCTCAATCGATCCTGGCTGCACAGCGTCCCCAGCAGAACGTTCATAATCCCGTTTACGCCGGATCCGATGGTTTTGTTCAGCAATATTAACTAATTGAAAATAAATAGCGAAAGCCCGAATAACCTGGTGACGATTGTCCGAGTCTAATTCCTGGATCATCGTTTTGAACTCTGCATAGAGTTCTGGCAGAAATTCTGCACGTAACGATTTGCTCGTTTCCCGAATCTTCTCAACGATATCTAGAAGCTCCGTGCCGCCTTGATGGACAAGAACTTCTCCGAGTATATTGCCCAGGAACCGCACGTCTCGCCGAAGCAGGTTGTTGGATTGGCTTTTGCTGGCGGTTACCATAGTTTCAGTCATGCTTATCCTCCCATCTGATCGTTCCATTCGTACACGTAAATTTGACACCTTCATAACATCATACAATAAAATGGTACGAAAATCTTTATTTTTCTACTAGAAAAAATGGGGATTATCCCCGATTTACAGCACAAAAACACGCTTTTTTATTCATTTTCTTGTTCTGCTTCAATTAATGGTCATATACTGTCGCATGATACCTTTTTCACGTACTTTAGATAAATCAAAAGTCTCATACCTATTCTTAAAAACTCATAAATATACAGTTCTTTTAGATATGATCTCCTGTACCTGATATTAAGGTTAAACCGCATAATTTCATTGTTTGAGAACAGATGATATACAAAGAAACATGACCGGCAAAGCAAGCTTTTGTATACTTTACCACAGTGACGCAATAAATTAAAGATGTAATTATAATTTTCTTCCCACTACAGTCTGCTTACTAGGCAAGTTTCTTATGTATGTTGTTATTCAATTGGACTCAAAGGTATATCTTAACAGACTTTTTCTACATATTGTACTTGTCTTCTTGGGCAGATTAATCTGTAGCTCTTACTAAAAAGGAGGAATCCACATGATGAAGAAAGGTACAACAATTATTGCTTCCGTGCTTCTGGTGGCCGCGATGGCTGGCCCTGCTGCTGCTGATGGTCAAATGTCCAAAGGAATGGATACAACCGGCTCACGTGTCCGGTCTTATCAGGACACCAACTACATGGACCGCACAAACACTAATTCCAACATGAATATGAACATGGATGGAAACTACCGCAACAATGGTGACTATCGTACCAACAGTGTTCGTGCAAACGCCACAACAACCGACCGTGACAACGGCATGGATTGGGGCTGGCTCGGTTTGCTGGGACTGCTTGGATTAGCTGGCATGCGTAAAAGAGTGACGGATCACAACGAACGTTAGATTGTACTCACGTCACGTTACAATAGCTGCTACGTCTTAGAAGCAGCTCATCGACAGAGATAAACAGAAGAGCCAAGACCCCTTTACTATTGAAATAGAGAGGTCTTGGCTCTTTTTTAGATAAACCTGTACTGTACTTTATATAAAATATTACATAATATACTGCTGATTCTTACGTTAATAAAAATAAAAAGCCTCTGCATCTGCAAAGGCTCTTTCATTATATTCTATAAGCGGGTGATGGGAATCGAACCCACGCTATTAGCTTGGAAGGCTAAAGTTCTACCATTGAACTACACCCGCATAAACAAAAATCGGGATGACACGATTTGAACATGCGACCCCCTGGTCCCAAACCAGGTGCTCTACCAAGCTGAGCTACATCCCGATACTAAAAAAATAATGGCGCGCCCTGAGAGATTCGAACTCCCGGCCTTTTGATTCGTAGTCAAACGCTCTATCCAGCTGAGCTAAGGGCGCAAAAATATTGGAGCGGAAGACGGGAATCGAACCCGCGACCCTCGCCTTGGCAAGGCGATGCTCTACCGCTGAGCCACTTCCGCAAATAAAGGATGCGCGTGGAGGGACTTGAACCCCCACGTCAAAGACGCTAGATCCTAAGTCTAGTGCGTCTGCCAATTCCGCCACACGCGCATATGATGGTGAGTCATGAAGGGCTCGAACCTTCGACACCCTGATTAAAAGTCAGGTGCTCTACCAACTGAGCTAATGACTCATACTAAAATGGCTGGGGATATAGGATTTGAACCTATGCATGACGGAGTCAAAGTCCGTTGCCTTACCGCTTGGCTAATCCCCAATAAAAATATGGTGGAGGCTGAGGGGATCGAACCCCCGACCCTCTGCTTGTAAGGCAGATGCTCTCCCAGCTGAGCTAAGCCTCCAACTATATGACCCGTAGGGGATTCGAACCCCTGTTACCTCCGTGAAAGGGAGGTGTCTTAACCCCTTGACCAACGGGCCCCATTTCCAAAGCTCTCAACCGGGATCGAACCGGTGACCTCATCCTTACCATGGATGCACTCTACCTACTGAGCTATGAGAGCAAATGGCTCCCCGAACAGGGCTCGAACCTGTGACAACTCGATTAACAGTCGAGTGCTCTACCAACTGAGCTATCAGGGAATAATATGCATTTGCAGGGCAAATGCAATTCATCGTACAACGTCCACATGCAGAGCCTGTTTTCTATGTATGATGAAAGAGTTCGCTTGGCGGCGTCCTACTCTCCCAGGACCCTGCGGTCCAAGTACCATCGGCGCTAGAGGGCTTAACGG
>NZ_LELF01000066.1:0-466 GCF_001029205.1 Paenibacillus sp. VT-400
TATGCAGGAATTCTTCCATATGTAGCAGTTTGTCACGCTCACCTTGCAGCATTTTTGCCACTGGAATACCAGTTGCAGCACTGACCACTTCAGCAATCTCATTGTCAGTAACTTTGTCACGCAATAGTTTTGGCGCTTCACTTTCTTCAGCTGCTTCAATACGTTCCAGTTGCTTCTGTAACTCAGGAATTACGCCATACTGATAACGTGCCGCTTCTGCCAGATCACCCTCACGCTGCGCTTTTTCTAGCGCAATACGGGCTTGATCTAGTTTCACCTGAATGTCTTTATTGCCCGCAACCAGCGCTTTGTCTGCACGCCAGATTTCTTCCAGCTCGCTATACTCTTTCTCAACTGTAGCAATCTGATCTTCCAGATATTTCACTTCAGACTTGGCACCCGAATCTTCATCTTTTTTCACCGCTTCCAGTTGCATTTTCAGCTGAATTAAACGGCGTTCAAGTTT